>JBJEBO010000524.1:0-5505 GCA_051870155.1 Candidatus Cryptobacteroides sp. | reverse complement strand
CTGGAATAACAGCATTGACAAAATCACCACTTTCCTCAACTTCGGCAAAAGCACCTGCTTGTTTAATAACAGTCTCCTTGGATGCGCCCCAACTTATAGACAACTCCCATTGGATTGTGTTTCCGTTGGGCTCAGTATCAGCAGGGAGCAGCTCGTTGCAAGATGTTGCCATCATAGCTAAACATACAGAGAATATAATGATTATACGTCTTTTCATCGTTTTTCCTCTACTTTACTTTTTTCAACAAATTTTCAACAACAGATATATGTTGCTTGACATTTCTGACATTAAACGCATTCTCTGGCTTGACAACGGTAATTGTAGCTTCGGCTTGTCGGTTGTTTTCCGTGGTAACACGGATTGTTGTCTTCCCTTCTTTATTTGCCCTAATACAGCCGTTATTGTCAACCGTAGCGACCAAATTATCTGACGAACTCCATATTAATTCAGAAGAAATACCTTCCGGCTCCAGTACAGGTATTAGTATCTTTGAATAACCAACAAATAGTTGGGCATCAGACAAGGTAATACGTTGCACTGACGGAAGAACTGTCACCTCTATTACATCTGTCAGGCCATTAGATGTACTCACAATAATACTTGTCTTGCCCTGTGATATCCCTTTGACTAGACCTGTCTGTGTTACCGTAGCTATATTGTCATCACCCGAACTCCAAGTAACGTCAGCTGAACTTCCGCTGGGATACAGCGTATACGATAGTGTTTTTAACTGGTTTTCCATAAGTTCTAAACTGGTCGGTGAGATTGTGATTTTAGTTGGATCTAAAGCATTTACAATGACAGTGCAAGTTGCTGAGATGCCATTACTTGCTGTAACGGTTATTGTGCATTCTCCGGGACTCTCCGCCGTTATATTTGCTCTATTATCGCCAATGGAAGAAACTCTTGCAATGCTTGACGAAGAGGATTTCCACGTTAATGAGGTGCTGGCATTTGACGGCTGGACATTTGCCGTAAGAGTAGCGCTTGCTCCGACATCTAAAGTTAAGAGTGTTGAACTGAGGCTAATGCCTGTCGGTTCAACATCGTGTACAAAAATATTCCAATCTTGATATCCGCTTCTTGAATACGTATAGAGCCCAGTTGTAGGATCGAGTTCCAGATAATAATACTGGCAATGAATGACGCACGGGGTACCTGAAAAAGCATTGACGGCCTTGATTGTTACCGATGTGGTGTAAGTTGAAACATTTGAGATAATCTGTACATCAGAAGGACGGCTGGATGTCCACTGGCATCCTTGAAGATGACTTGGTACATTAGACAAAGTACACGTGTACGTTTCTCCTACTTTCAAAGTAATAGACGCTTTGGCCGTATTTACGCCACAAAAAAATAGCAGTAAACAACCTATGCATAAACGGGATAACAAGTTCTTCATAATAGTGTGTGAGATTTGATGTGAGTAAGAATCCGTATTTCTGTGCGGAATCTCTTTGGTGTAATCAGGGTAAGTATTAGCATTACTATTTAGAGTCTCTCCTTTTCCTTAAAATTACATCAAGAGCAGGCGGATGGACACCGGATCGGTGTTCATCCGCTAAAACTCCTCCGCTATCCTTCTTGCAAGGTCCGCCGTCTCCTTCACCTTGACGGCAAGCGAGTCAGCGGACATATAGTCGAGGTTCCAGGCGGCAACGGTAATCACCTCCCCAAGTCCCCAGAGGGACGAAAGGGCCTTCAGATAGGAGCTGCCCTGGTCTCGCCAGTCGCCCGTCGGTATATCCATTCCGCGGGTGGTGACGTACAGGACCTTCTCGCACTTGCAAAGGCCGGTGCAGGTCGTGCCGTCGTCCGTAAAGGTCACATCATAGAGCGACATGTTCTCGAAGAAAGCCTTGAGAGAAGAAGGGAAGCTCATGTCCCAGAAAGGAGCCGCGATGACAAGCCTGTCGGCCGAGGCAATCTTCCGGGCTATTGCCAGGGTTTCCTCAGGCACATTTCCGGCTGTCCTTTCCTTCAGCGAGTCAGGGGTGACGGGCGGCAGGGCAAGTGCATTGACATCGATGGTCTCGACCTCATACCTCGTCGAGAGGACTTCCTTGGCCGCTTCAAGTATCACCTTCGTTCTTGACTCCTCCCTCATGCAGGAGTCGATGATTATCAAATGTTCCATAGTATGTATCTGTCTATCATATTCTTTGTAGCCTATTAGCATATAATATATCAAAAAACCAACGCAGCAATGCGAGGCAGACAAAAGCCTACAAGCAACTACGCTGGAGTACCAATGCTTAGCTTTCAGCACATATATGCCGTTATGTCATTGTTGGAATAATGCCTATCTCACATCTTGCTGCTAAAATGCAAAGTAACAAAGATTTTCTGAAATGACAATTGGATAAATGAGAAACCTATGGTTCTCAAATAATAATCAGTTATGGCCTTTAATAATGTTTTTCAGCATTTGGAAAACGTGGGTCAAAACCTGTATCGGTACTTGTTTAGGAATAGCTCATGACAAAGAGAGCATCAGATCAACTGCAATATCCTTTTTCTGATGACCTTGTAAGAATACTGTCTCTCAAGTCTCTCCGCCACCTCCGCAATGGAAACATCCTTATGATCCACAATATCCTGAACAATCGCATCACGCTGATGGGTGGCTATTTATTAGTGAGAATACTGATAATGAATAGCATTTACAATGCTATAGCAACTTCTTTAATTCGTCAATATCAGGTAGGGCTTTTCTGAGTTGTTCCGGCATATCCTTAGAACTGCTATAAGTGGCAACTCCCATTGGCTTGTCGTAGTCCTGAATTACATACTCAACATATTTCTTGTTGGCACTTGAACAGAGAACAATTCCAATTGTAGGATTTTCGTGAGGCTTTCTCATCTGGTCGTCAGCGAGCCGGAGATAGGTACATAACTGGCCTAGATAAACAGACTTGAATGGACCTTTTTTCAATTCCAGAATTACAAGTGCATTTAGTTCTCTGTTGAAAAAGACCAAATCAGGGAAATGGTCCACACCAAAAGCCTCAAGGTGGTATTGATTGCCGACAAATGCGAAATCCCTGCCGAAAGTCATTATGAACTGCTTGATGTTCTGAATGATTTCCTTTTCAATCACCCTTTCATCCACATCTGCAATATCACGAGCCCCAAGTTCTTCTACATTTATGAAGTCAAGAAAATACTCATCCTTGAATGACAGTACGGCTCTTTTCGCGAGGTCCGAAGGAGACAGTTTCTGCAAGAAATTGTTCGGCATAGTGGACTGGTGATGATAATCATTTTCCTGAATGCTTCTCTTTAATTCATCTCCAGAGTAATGCATCTGCGAACATAACTTTATGTAAAACAAGATTTCCGCAAGATCATCAGATTTTGTAAGGATGTAATAATGGTGAGTGAACGGAACATTCAAGAAGTCTTCAATTGAGAATCCGGACAAATTCGTGCGTTGTAACGCACGAATTACGCCAACCCCAGAGAGAGATAACTCGGAGAGAATACCATCTCCTTGATTTTCAGCAATTAATTCCAAATCGTGCGTTGAAACGCACGATTTGTCAATAACGGCACTCCATTTCTCATAGAAGATTCTCATCTTCTTCATATTCCCCTCTGAATAGCCTCGCAATCCGGGCATAGACCTCTTCAGCCTTTCGCTAATGACCGCAAGAGCACCAGTTCCCCAATAGCCGTCACGTGTATTGTCGGAAATGAATTTACCAATTCCAAAATACAAAGCAATCAGTTCTGCATTGACATTCTTCGAAGCCCGGTACTGACTCTGTAAAATCGCAGTCTTGATTACCTCTACAGCCTCAGTATAAACATTGTTCATATCTGAATCATTCATAGCACAACAATCCTCCATAAATCAAACATAGTTGCAAAAATACCATTTTTTATTCATACCACATTCAAATTCCTAAACAAAGTCCTCAACCATAAACTTCTGCCCGACCTCCAGATTCACGAGCCAGTCCCCAATGTCAAGTCCTTCTGCCTTAGCCTGGTCATCAGCATAGCGATTGAGCCACATCGAGACAACAGCCCTTCGGAGAACCGGAATGTTGTTTGCCAACTTCACCCATTTCTCCTCAGCTCCAAGATCAGGGAACAAAAACACTCTGCGTCCTTTCAGGCAACGCGTGGTTTCTTCTCGCAGATTGTTCAGGCCGCCGGTGGCCAGCCAAACCGTGTCCGGAAAGAATATGCTGGCAATGATGGCCGTCTTTTCGCTCTCGACTATGGCCACAGGCCCGTCATACGCATCGAGCAGGTGTTCACCGAACAGGCATTGCTTCAGGTGAAAATCTTTGAAGAAATTCAACTTGTGAACCCACATCACCTTGCTGGTCGGATTCTTCACCCTATGGCCGGTCTTAGGGTCGTAAAGCATAATCTTTCCTGTCCTGATTTTTCCACCATTGTCAATCTGCCAGAACACAGTTGCACCCTCCCAATATCTGCAAGTCCCGATAGCGTAGCGTTTCGCAACAGCATACATAATGCTGTATCCAAACTGTTCTCTTATGAAAGTCATCAAGTTGTTCTGGTCGTAATTCTTCAGTGTCGCTGACAGAAGTTCCATCCTCACCGTACTGTACGAATCAGGACGCAGCAGCTTTTCAGGTTTCTTCTTCGGGAAGAAATACTCCTTGTTGGAAAAGCATCCGATTTCCGCAAAATATTCGGGTCGTAAGTTTCCAGTCTATATCTATACTTAAAATCATCGTTGTACATATCTCATTCGCCGTTTTTATGTAATTTTTGCTCCGGTGGAATGGAACATTTCATATTTTCCACTTGTGCCGAAGTTTCCATTTTTTCAGAAGTGGAAACTGTGGAAACTTCCGTCACTTTCAGAAACTCTGTAACATCCGGCAAGTTTCCACTTCCACGCTCCTGGAGCTCGCCTTCCCGAATCAAATCAGCAACAATCCTGTTGATGGTAGTGTGGCTATAACCGACTCTTTCAGCAATGCTCCTCGCGCTCCTCCCTTTCGGGTAGTCGCGCTTGATGATGTCGATAATCTTGTCTTTTGGCATAGGATCCGGAGACTCCAGATGGTCAATCTCAAGAGCCTCGCCAAGGAACTCAAAGCGTAAGAAATTCGCATCCTTTATGATTCTGCAAAGCAGCACATTTTGTCGTAGCGATACTTCGCATTCCTGCTCTTAATCTGTTTGATATAGTGCAGATTCATCTCCTGACGGCTGTCACCAATCGCAAACGCCGAATCAATCAGGTTCATTATCTGCTTACTTCCGCTCAAATCATTCTTCGTGATGGGCCGTGTGCATAAACGTTTCGGAGTATGAGCCAGAATCAGGAAACTGAAACCGTTTTTCTTCTTCACAGCCTTGAGCATCTTAATCAATGGAGCTGCCGCCTTGCTCTTCTCCAACTCATCGTTGAGGAAAGATATATTGTCAATGATTCCGACCTTTGCTCCAGTACGCTGCATAACATACTCAATCGCATCACAAATGAACTGAGTGAAATTGCCTTTCGGGCACTG
>JBJEBO010000523.1:0-5535 GCA_051870155.1 Candidatus Cryptobacteroides sp. | reverse complement strand
TCGCTGCAAAAGCCCACCGGGCTGTTTGCTGACCGCTCACGAGGTCGAGATGACAAAGGGAGAGCTCAGTTGAGATGCAAAAAATCTTTAGTGATCTATGTTGCCGAACATATCTCGTAATGCCGCCATCAGACGAAGTTCTTTGGGAGAAGGCATTTTCTTTCCGGCTTCCGCCATTTGCAGATATGTCTCATATAATGGGGCCAACGATTCGCGGACAGAATTAGGCATCAACATATACCACTTGTTCTCATCTTTTGCGATATATGTAACGACAAGTCCGTATTTCTGTAACTTATAATGAGTTTGTCGAATGGGTCTAACGATGTATTTGTCTGCTCCGGCTTTTACAAATTCGTCCAAGAGTTGCAACTCATTTTTGCACAGTTGATGAAGTACATTGATCGGCTCTCCAAGGACTTCATCAGCCAAACGAGTTGCAGTCTTGTCTTTGCTGACATTGGGACTTACATACAGGTCAAGTTTGTTGCAAATATCCAGCATTTCCTTTTTGGTCATCGTATAATAAATATCCTCAAGGTTCAGATCGCTGGTAAAAGATCTGTCAGGTATTGTAATCATATATCTGTTGTCTCAGAAAGTGTTAACGTGTGGTTATTTTAATTGACCATTGGAATGTAAATAATCAATCATCGTAAAGAATTCACCCAGTTTAGGACGCCCTTCATCCAGGTGGTATTCAATTTCCTGGTTAAACTCATCCACATCATCAATGTTAAGGAAATAGTCAATGAGATTCTTGCGTTTCGTATTCAACAAGGAGGAATCAAGATTCATTTTCTGAATTGTCAGACTTCCTCTAACATCTAGCCCACATATCGAGCCGTCCATCATATATCCAAAATGGCTACTGCAATCAATCTCCAGTGGAGATACCAGATCCGTTGAGAAAAAATTGCCCTTCTTATGCCCACAATGTTCATCCGGTAAACCCGTAGGTGTTTTTGTACACGAGGCTAAAAGATTACTGTATTCCAACTGTAATTGCGGAAACTGCGAGGCATCTTTAGGCCGGAAATGCTCTATATGGCTATTTGAATCTGAAACTCGGCATTCGCAGTAACAGCAGATATATTTCTGCTCTGACAACAGACTGCGTTTCAAAGCTGTTCTGGCGGTCAACGCTGCTCCATCTTTAAAATTGCACAAATCATCCTTATACCTGGCATTTGGATTTGCGGTCTTCCAATCTGCAAACTGGGTAGGCTCAGCATTTTTCTTGATGTGTTTCATCCCACCTAACTTTTAGAGCCTTTCTACAATTCGATGGAGACGGGATAATTCAGGATGTTGAGGCACTTTGTTTTCCAACTGACTTATCAGGCTCTTGGCCTCTGGGACATTTCTATCCGCAATTGCCCGATATATGCTGTTTATAAGATCTACGACTTCCTTTGGCTGCTCAGTCTCAATTCCCATAATATCTTGCAGCACTATACTTGTTGGCATGCCATATCCATAGTCAGCCCTTATTATTTCACCGTTCTCTAAAATACGCAATCTGTCAGTAGCAACACGATTTATTACTTGAGGTGAGTGAGTGGTGATAATAAATTGCAAATTTGGGAAAACCTTTGTCAAACGCTCTGTCACCTCCGCCTGCCATTGGGGATGCAAATGAAGGTCCACTTCATCTATCATAACGATTCCCCGACCTTCCAATGGGTCTTCAATTGAAGGATTAGCCAACACCAATCTGCGACACAAATCTCCGATGAGGGCAATATATATCTTTTCCCCATCAGACAATTGGGCAATATTCAGCTCTTTCCCATCTTTATGTACCGTCATCCTCAGAGGTTTCCTGCGTACTCTTACATTTGTGTATTCCGGCAAAAATATATGCATTGCACGGCGGAATGCTCCTAACTCGCGAGACGAATAATTTTCGCTGCCATCTATATCCAAACGGTACTCATTCTCCAAATCCTCCTGATTTCTAAACCACATAAAAAAATCCCTGAACTTGGCGGACCCATTCAAGCAATCCTTGTATGTTTCCAGCATATGTTCCTCCGTATTGCGTATGCGAAGCGGGATGTCAATAACTGCCCGTTTAACGCCATAAGATGCAAATACCGGTACTGAACTTTTAAAATCAGTCTCCTCAAGATTCTTTCGGATTCCATTGACATAGTCGCGCAGTTCATTCAAATCAATGGAATAGCGTTTAGGAAGACCTGACTTGGTTTTATTCGGGATTGTAATCTTTCCAAATTCCTCGAAGTAGGCGTCAATCATTGCATTCTGATGGCCATTCGTCACCGATAATTCGTCTATATACTGTCCAATCCCTTTCTCTGACTTTATTCTTGCCACAATCCAACTGACAGCAATAGCAACAGCTTGTAGAACAGAAGACTTACCACTGCCGTTCTTTCCCACGACAACGGTTAAGTGGGGATCAAAGTCAATGGTTCCAGTCTTTAGACCCCTATAATTGACGTATTCTAATCTCTTTATAATCATAATGACCAAACAAAATTACAACTCATTTTTTAGAAAACCAAACTATTCGGTCACTATTTTGATATCAGATAATGATTGAAAGTAAAGCTCTCCACTCGCTTCGAATCCGACTGCCGTCGGCTGTTCGCTGCAAAAGCCCACTGGGCTGTTTGCTGACCGCTCACGAGGTCGAGATGACAAAATCCGCAACTTTTCATTTGGATTCTTTTTAGAAAGTATTACCTTTGCATTGTATAGTAGATTGGATGTGGGGAAGGCTCAATTTTTACTTTTACAACAAAGAGTGGTTGCCCCTTAACAACTGCTCTTTTTGTTTTATACAGCAGAATGGTCTAGTTATTTTCAATTCCCAATTTACTTCCACACATAATAATTTACTATACAATGAAAAAAGTAAAAATTGAATTTGAATTTATACTTGACAAAGATAAGTTCAGACTTTCCAAATCAACATCTCGGATTAGAGTGTTCAATGGTAAAAAAGAATTTGTCATAAAGTATTCTAAGAAGAATTAAGGGCTTCTTAAATATTTTGGACTGACTTTGTCAGTGTCTTATCTGCATTCTGTTGCCAAAGGGAGGTGTTTCGTAAGGAATGCCTCCCTGCGGTTTTATGAGATCTCTCTACTCGCTCCGCTCGGTCGAGATGACACTTTATACGGGAGTACACCATACGATGCAAATGTCATTCAATCGGCGACTTTCCAATCCTCAATCCGTCGGTTGGCTGTGGAGAAACTTACACCTATTTTGAAGAGTTTCCTTGAATCGTTCACGAAAGGCTTTGCATAGCCCTTGTCTTCAATTTGTTGCAGGGCTGCTTCGGCGGTGTTGTCTATCTTCAGTTCGACGATGTAGATGTAATCCTTTGTCTGGAGCAGCAAGTCAATTCTGCCATTGCTGGTACTTCGTTCAGCCTGTACATACTCTCCAAGAAGTTCCATTATGATATACATCGCATATTGGAAATTCTTCTCCGCATCGCCCTGAATCTGATAGGTGGTATTTGCGAAAAGTGCTTCCAGTGTGCGCATAAATACATCTGGTTTGCCACCCCTGAGTGCACGAGCCAATTTCGAAGTTGTCGTATTGCCCTCTGCAGGATTAACAGGAACATAATACGAATAGATAAATTTCAGGAAACCGTTTTTGACTTCGTCGTTTGGAAATCCGAGTGTGTATTCACGGAATTCCTGATCGTAATCCTTGATTGTGAGATAACCTGTTTGGAAGAATAACGGTACCGGTCTGTTAACAATATCTTGCATTCCATTCAGGTCCTCCACCGATACAACAACATTGTCAGACAAGGTCGTTATGTCGAACGATGTCTTCTTCATCACGTTGACCAATAGTGTCGGAGTGCCGGTTTCAAACCAATACTCCCCAAACTCTTTGGAATAGAAGGTATTCAAAATACTGAATGGATTATATACTCCGACCGTCGTATTTCTGTCGAAATGATACCCATCGTACATCTTCTTCAGTTTTGCATAACATTCACTTTGGGTGAGTGAATTATGCAAAGCCAAATCACTTACACTCTCGTCAAAGTAATCTTCCAACTCCTTCTCAGATATTCCACAAATATCGGCATAATCTGCATTTAATGATATGTCTGTCAAATTATTGAGAGCACTGAATACACTCAATTTGCCAATCTTCGATACGCCCGTCAGAAAACCGAACTTAATCTGTCCGTCCTTCGCCTTCAGCACGCTATATAACCCCTGGAGAGTCTTTCGATAATAGTCTACAAGAGGTTCGTTACCCAAATTGTTCACAATTGGTTTGTCATATTCATCAATCAGAATGACCACCTTCCTCCCGGTCTGGCGGCTGGCGACATCAATTACATCGTTCATTCTGGCGGAACAGTCGTCATATTTACGTACAACTCCGTATTGTGCTTCCCAATTGTTAAGGTGCTGATCCAGAACCACATCCAGATCTTCAGGGTTTATATATTTGCCACTATTCAAATCCAAATGCAGCACCGGATATTCAATCCAGTCCTTCTCCAGTTGCTCCATCGCCAGGCCTTTGAACAGTTCCTTCTTGCCGGAGAAATAAGCCTCCATTGTGGATATGAGAAGGCTCTTGCCGAACCTGCGCGGGCGGCTGAGAAAATAATACTTGCCAGTAGATGCCAAACGATAAATGTGACTTGTCTTATCCACATAAACGTATTCGCTTCCACGCAAATCCTCAAAATTCTGTATGCCTATTGGGTACAACATATCGTATCAAATTTATGGACATACAAAGATACTATTTTTTATGTATGTGAGCGCCTTTTTGACGAACTTGTCAAAGAGCGAAAAACACTGGTGCGGCGAGATGACACTTAATCCCGTTTGAAGATGTCGCGGGTATATACTTTGGACTGGACATCGTCGAGGGCGGGGTCGTAGCGGTTGGCAATGATGCTGTCGCTGCGGAGTTTGAAGGCGGAAAGGTCGTTGACCACTTCGCTGCCGAAGAAGGTCGTACCGTCCGGGAGGGTCGGTTCGTAAATAATTACGGTCGCGCCCTTTGCCTTGATGCGCTTCATAATGCCCTGAATTGCACTTTGACGGAAGTTGTCGCTGTTGCTTTTCATCGTCAGGCGATAGACACCGATGGTCACAGAACGCTCGTTGGAGGCGTTATATGCACTGTTAGAACTATAGTAGCCTGCGCGTTCGAGAACGCGGTCGGCTATGAAGTCTTTCCTTGTGCGGTTGCTTTCCACAATGGCACCTATGAGATTCTCGGGAACATCGTTATAGTTGGCGAGAAGCTGCTTGGTGTCTTTCGGAAGACAGTAGCCACCGTAGCCGAATGATGGGTTGTTATAGTGGGTGCCGATGCGAGGGTCGAGGCAGACGCCTTCGATGATTGATTGGGTGTCAAGGCCTTTCATCTCAGCGTATGTATCCAACTCGTTGAAATAGCTGACGCGGAGGGCAAGATAGGTGTTTGCAAAAAGCTTCACCGCCTCGGCTTCGGTCGTCCCCATAAAAAGAATAGGAACGTCAGGTTTCAGGGAGCCTTCCTTTATGA
>JBJEBO010000522.1:0-5576 GCA_051870155.1 Candidatus Cryptobacteroides sp. | reverse complement strand
CAAACGGTGTGAAATGGAGCATATGATGCGGGAATATCCTATTACAGATTTATTTGCTTACAGTATTCATGCAAAAGCTCCGGATGATATATGGCATCAACTTCGTTTTCATATCGGATACGATGGTATGGCCCAGCATTATGGTATAAAGACTGAGTTCATGGATATGACATTGGATCCAATGATTGCTGCCTTTTTTGCTGCAACTACTTATGATTCCAATACAGATTCATATTCAGCTATAACAGACACAGATAAATATCCATACGGAGTATTCTATCTTTATAATCAAGTACCTTTTGGCGATATCAGGAAATCAAGGATAGATGTTGTTGGAATGCAACCTCTATTGCGCCCAGGAAGACAACTCGCATATGTATTTAAATTGAATTCGAATGAGAATTTCAATTTCTTTATGCAGAAAACATTATTTCGGCACGATGCAAAGATCAATAAAGAGATTGTAGAACGTGTAAATCCAGATAATCGTCTATTTCCTAAGGAATTAATAGGAGAACGCATTCGAAATGAGATAGTAATGGGTAATGTGTTTTCCGAGTGGGCCTACAATGAGGCCAAGCATCGATATGCAGAAGATAAAAGCGAATCTGACTTAAAGAAATTACTAGAAAGCAAGAACGTTATTATCAGTCATACAGATAGACAGTGGTTTACGGAGGAAGAAAAGAATGATGCATTGGATTATTGGGAAACATATCAGCAAGAATTATTTAGTAGAATAAAGCTCAGATGGACTTTTACTGGACCAATAGACCTTGATTCCCAATAAAGTGTGCACTAATAACTCTCTTTTCGTAATCCGGTTACCATTATTTATGATTATGAAGTGGTTGTACAGGTATTATAGAACTACAAATGGGACTAGTTGTTGCTCAATTCAAAGAGAGAATACAAAATGATAGCCCCTATATTATGATGAAATTAATTGTAAAGAAACATTATATGAAAAAAGTAATGCTCGTCTTCGGAACGCGCCCAGAGGCAATAAAGATGTGCCCTCTGGTGAAAGAGTTCCAGAAACATCCAGATGAGTTTGAAACAATTGTATGTGTAACAGGTCAGCATCGTGAGATGCTGGATCAGGTACTGACAATCTTTAATGTCAAGCCGGATTACGACTTGAACATTATGAAACAAGGTCAGGATTTGACAGATGTGACTGCTCGCGTGCTGACTGGACTTCGTGATGTGTTCAAGGAGTGCCGTCCTGATGTTGTTCTTGTTCACGGAGATACAACCACCTCCACTGCTGGTGCCCTTGCTGCATTCTATGCGCAGATTCCAGTTGGTCACGTGGAAGCTGGCTTAAGAACGCATAATATCTATAGTCCTTGGCCTGAGGAGATGAATCGACAAATTACAGGACGTATCGCTACATATAATTTTTCTCCAACTCCACTTTCTGAGAAGAACCTTTTAGAAGAAAAGGCGCAAGGCAATATTTATGTGACTGGCAATACAGTCATCGATGCCCTGCATATGGTGGTTGATAAACTCAAAACAGATGAATCTCTTGCAAAGGAACAGGACAAAGTCCTCCTTGACGCCGGATACGATGTATCGCGACTTGACAACGGTAAGAAACTCGTCCTCATTACGGGTCATCGTCGCGAAAACTTTGGAGATGGCTTCATTCGTATGGTAACTGCGATGAAAGATCTTTCAGAGAAATACCCTGAAGTTGACTTTGTATATCCGATGCATCTCAATCCTAATGTTCGCAAACCAATACACGAAGTGTTCGGAGAAGATTTGACAAGGCCTAACTTCTTCTTCATTGAACCTTTGCAATATCTTGAGTTTGTTCATCTAATGAGCAAGGCAAATATCGTCCTCACCGATTCCGGCGGAATTCAGGAAGAGGCTCCGGGATTGGGAAAACCGGTTCTCGTGATGCGCGATACCACAGAACGCCCTGAAGCACTTACAAGTGGAACCGTTCATCTTGTCGGAACAGACTACAACAAGATAGTAAACGAAGTCAGCACTTTGCTTGAAGATAAGTCGGCATACGAAAAAATGTCCAAGGCTGTCAATCCTTACGGTGACGGAAAAGCGTGTGACCGCATAGTGAGAATTCTCAATGGAGAACAAGTCGAAAGATACGGCTGTTAAGAAACGTAATAATAGATTAATAATTAAAGATTTATACACATATATGATTAATGTAATTGGCTTGGGCTACATCGGACTTCCGACAGCCCTTATGATGGCTTCTCACGGAGTGGAAGTCATAGGTACAGACTACAACAAGAAATTGGTTGACACTTTGAATGCCGGCCACACAACCTTTAAAGAGGATGGCCTTGATGAACTATTCCAGGCAGCAGTAAAAGCCGGTATCAAGTTTACAACTGAGTATCAGAAGACAGATATGTACATCGTATCTGTTCCAACTCCTTACGATAAGTTCTCCAAGAAAGTAGATGCCTGCTATGTGGTTGCAGCAATTAAAGAAGTGATGAAGGTTTGTCCTAAAGGCGCTACCGTAGTTGTTGAGTCAACAGTCAGCCCTGGAACTATGGACAAATTTGTGCGTCCTGTAGTAGAGGCAAACGGATTCAAGATCGGAGAGGACATCAATCTCGTTCACGCTCCAGAGAGAATCATCCCAGGAAATATGGTCTATGAACTTCTTCACAACAATCGCACGATCGGTGCAGACTCCCGTGAGATAGGAGAGAAGGTTAAGGAATACTATGCAAGTTTCTGCCAGGGCGAAATAGTTGTTACGGATATCCGCACTGCAGAAATGACAAAGGTGGTAGAGAACACCTTCCGTGCAGTGAACATTGCGTTTGCCAATGAACTTGCCCGCATCTGCCGTCACGACAATATGGATGTATATGAGATTATCAAGATTTGCAATATGCATCCTCGTGTAAATATTCTTCAACCAGGTCCAGGAGTTGGTGGTCACTGCATCTCCGTTGACCCTTGGTTCCTCGTAGGCGACTATCCTCAGCTTGCCAAGGTGATTGATGAGTCTATGAAGACCAACGATTCTCAGCCTACCTATGTGTTAAACCGCATCTACGAGATTATGAAAGAGAATGGCATTACGGACAATAGGAAGGTTGGCCTGTATGGACTCACATACAAAGAGAATGTGGATGACTATCGCGAGTCTCCTGCTCTCCAGATGCTTGAAGCTCAGGAACGTCATCTTGCTCGTCCTCTCCGTTGCTATGACCCATTTCTTGAGAACCATAAGATTGCAGAGAATCAATATGACAATTTTGATGAGTTCTTGAATGATATGGATATGGTAGTTGTTCTTGTGAAGCATCATCACATCCTTCAAAATGAGGACCGCCTGAAAGGAAAGGTTGTTCTTGATTGCTGCAATGTGTTGCATAAGTTAGATAAAGTATATCATATCTAAATATGATAAGGACGTCTTTAGAACTTCGGGAGTATTTGCTTGCCGACAAGATTGGCCTAGGGAGAAAAGAGAGTAAACCTGCGTTATCTGACTTTATTTGGAGGTTTGAAATAAGTTTGAGGCATCTGGAATACTATTGTAATCTTAAACGACGCAATCCTTTTCAATCTTTCTTCATGAAATATTGGCAATTAAGGTACATTATCAATTCCATAATCTGCGGATTTGAAATTCCGCTTAATGTTTTTGGTAAAGGGTTATCAATCGCTCATAAGGGAACTATCGTTGTCAATGGGGCAGCTAGAATTGGTGATAACTGTCGAATTCATACTTGTGTAAATATAGGGACACTCCCAGGAACTTCAGATGTCGCTCCAATAATAGGAGATGATGTATATATTGGCCCTGGAGCCAAAATATGGGGGGGGTACGAATTGGTAACAATGTAATGATTGGTGCAAATTCTTGTGTGGGGAAGGATGTCCCAGATAATGTTTGTGTAGCAGGCGCTCCCGCAAAAATTATAAAGGATACAGGAAGACTAGAAATAGAAACATATAATAGTACGATTGTCCGTCAGGATAATAAGATATCTTAGATTTATGCATATATCGCCCAAAATTGGAATAATGACCTTTCACGCAGCCCATAATAATGGTGCTGCGCTGCAAGCATATGCTTTACAGCAGAATCTTTCATTATTAGGTGCAGATGCTGAACTTATTAGGTTTTATGACAGGCACAATGAGAAAAGGACAGTGAGTCATTCTCATTTATATAATTTATTGCATAACCCCAGTTTCATAGTAAATCTGGTGTTCCATTTTCGGAGAACACTAAAATTACGAGGGAAAAGTATATTGACAGATAAAGCATTTCAGGTTTTCCATAAGAATTATTTAAGGACCTCGAATGAGCCTTATTATTCTTATGAAGACTTAATAGATGCAAATACTAGATACAATGGCTTTGTTACAGGGAGTGATATGGTCTGGACTCCTATTGGTCAGAACCTGTCAGCATATTTTTTACAATTTGCTGATAGGGGGAAGCGTTTTTCATATTCGCCTAGTTTAACAGGAACGCGAAAATTCACAGAAGAACAGCATTGCCAGATCCAAAAGTATATCCGAGAGATGGATATCATATCGTGCCGTGAAAGAGAAGGCATAGACTATGTCAATATAACTGTTGGAAAAGATGCTGTACTTACACTGGATCCAACTCTTTTGTTCGATAAAACCGCTTGGGCAACTCATTTGAACCTTGAAATTGATAAAGAGTCGAAGCCTTATATACTTTGTTATATGTTTGATGAACTTTCGAAAGCTCATCAAAAAATACTATCCTCTTATGCAAAACATCGTGGATTAGAGATTAGATATATTCCTATGACAGGGGCCCAACGTGAGTATGAAGTAGATCATGGATACAATTGCGGTTACGGGCCAAGGGAATTTGTAGAACTGTTTCTTAATGCTAGTTTCATAATAACGAACACATATCATGGTTTAATGTTTTCTTTGATATCGGAAGCCCCATTTGTCCTGATACACAGGGGAAGTGATAATCAATGGAAATCTAATGAAGAACGGATGTCCAATATATTGGAACTATTAAACCTATCGGAGAGATATATTGATACAAATGAAACAATTCCAGAATCATTCTTTGAGTTAGACTATCAAACAATAAATCAGATTATTGAGCAGGAACGAGAGAAGTCTTTATCGTTTCTGTCAAAGATTGTTGAAATAGCTTCATACCAGAAGATATCGGACAGGCCTATTGTTCATAATGTGTCTGAACTTTCGAGAAAAGATTGTACAGGTTGCGGAGTCTGTTCTTCTGTTTGCCCCTTTTCAGCAATATCAATGGCAAATGATGATGAAGGATTCAGAGTCCCGTTTGTAGACATTGATAAATGTAAGCAATGTAATAGGTGTGTGTCAATCTGCCCTTCGATAAATGATAAACCATACTTTCATCGTCCAATTGCATCGTATGCCGGAGTGTCAAAAGATGTATTTGTAAATTCATCTGCGAGTGGTGGTACTTTTATAACTATTGCGAGATATTTTATTGAGAAACTACACGGTGTTGTATACGGGGCTGTGTTTGATGATAATCAGCATTGTGTGCATCAAAGGGCAACATCTATGGAGGATGT
>JBJEBO010000521.1:0-5592 GCA_051870155.1 Candidatus Cryptobacteroides sp. | reverse complement strand
CTATCGCCTCGGAATGAAAAACATAGAAAAGGCCGGAGTTGGACAAGCAAAGGAAGTGGATAAAGCAATCCATCTTGCCGTCGAAGACCTTTTCACTGCGACAGCCTATCTGGTGGAAAATGCAGAAGAGATTGGCATATCCCCTGACGGAATCGTACTCTGCGGCAGCTCTGCCGGGGCAATTACGGCGCTCCAGGCCGACTATGAAGTCAACAATTCCACATCTTATACATCAAGCCTTCCGGCAGGATTCCGATATGCAGGAGTGATGGCATTCGCCGGTGCGGTATTCACACGGAATTGGGGTTTGAAATATGCATCCGAACCAGCTCCTACCCTGTTTTTGCACGGAACGGCAGACAAGGTAGTCCCATACAAGAAGATGAAATTCTTCAATATCGGTTTCTATGGTACAGACTACATCGCCAAGCGTTTTTCACGGAACGGATATCGCGGTTGTGTTTATCGCTATCAGGACTATGGTCACAAAATAGCTTCGATAATGAACAAGACTTTGGACCTGCAGTTCGATTTCCTTGAAAATTATGTAATGGGAGACAAGGAGGGATTATCAGACACCCTCATCACTGAGAGTGATATTTAGGTATTCCTTAGTTGTTTGAATTATCTTTTGGAGGAGGAAGTTTTCCCTCATCAATAAGCCCGCTCAGGACCTCTGTCCAGCCCTCCGGTAGCATAAGATGCCACGGACCCGTGACAAGGTCCTGCATCGTATATTGCCCTTTCAGACGAATATTTATTATTTCTTCAAGTAGTTGTGAAACAATTTTTTCCGTCTTGGTGACAACATTCCGGCTTCTATGTTTAGATTTGTGATGGGCTTTTCTGCCACGGCATACATCGCATTTTCCGCAATCTGCACTTTCTGTCTGACCGAAATATTCGAGCAGGAAACGGCTGCGGCAGACATCCTCTTCAGCAACATAGTCCATCATCATCTGCATCCTGTCGTGAAACATTCCGCGAAGCATCTCATAAAGCTGTGGCTGGAGATCCACGTCTTTCGGATGAAGCCTCGGATGAAGGAGGAAAATGATATCAGAA
Organism: Candidatus Cryptobacteroides sp.; assembly: GCA_051870155.1. Taxonomy (GTDB): domain Bacteria; phylum Bacteroidota; class Bacteroidia; order Bacteroidales; family UBA932; genus Cryptobacteroides. Next base: position 4,527 of record JBJEBO010000521.1, on the reverse strand, counting down.
GTATCACAAGGAATATAATTGATTATATGCTCCAAGGACAATTTATATAGAATTTGTCTGAGGTGAGGCACGGATATTCCTGACCGCGAAGAAACAAATTCTTCATCCACTGCCACAGGAAAAGAGAAAAGTCCGGAATAATTACGCATAAGTGTCTCAAGTACAAGCTTCATCTCCTTTTCCGGGAATACAACATCGTAGAGTTCCTGACGAGTAATCCTGATCTGCACCCTGGTTCGAACCTGGAAATCCTCCATAAGGGACCAATGTCCTGCCTTTTCAATATATTTTATGGCGTAATATGCCGTCCTCCTATTCAATGAAAAATGTTTACAGAATTCCTCCAGATGGAATTTCAACTGGCTTCCCTCCCCCGCATCGTATGGGATACCGAAAAAAATATGCACCTTATGATATATGTCCTCGATATAATCGAGTCCCGGGAAAGATACTGTCTCGATCTGCCTCATCCTCCTGAGGTCCGAATTATTCCACAACAGAACGGTATAAGACTCCTTTCCATCCCTTCCTGCCCTTCCAGCCTCCTGGAAATAGGATTCCGGTGATTCAGGTATGTCCGTATGGACAACAAAACGCACATCTGGTTTGTCGATTCCCATTCCGAATGCGTTGGTGCACGCCATAACCCTTATATTCCCACTCTTCCACATTTCCTGTCGCGAAGCCCTTGCCTCCGGACCGAGACCAGCGTGATAGAATGATGCTGAAACGCCCTCTGAACTCAGGAACGAAGCAATTTCTTCTGCTCTTGAACGGCTCCTCACATAGACGATTCCAGAGCCTTTGACCGAATTACAAATACTGAGCAACTGTCCTTTCTTATCCTCCGTCCTACGCACCACATACGATAAATTAGGTCTCTCGAATCCGCTTTTCATTATGCGCATTTCCTTGAAACCCAGACGAATGGCTATATCCTCAGCCACTTGTGGCGTAGCCGTAGCTGTCAAGGCGATTACCGGCGCGTCCACAACTTGCCTCAATGCATTGATCTTCAGATATTCCGGCCTGAAGTCATATCCCCATTGAGATATACAGTGAGCCTCGTCCACAACTATGAACGAGATATTCATATCCTTGAGATACTCCTTGAACAACGGTGTAGAAAGACGTTCAGGAGACAGATAGAGAAATTTGAAATCACCGTAGGCAGCATTGTTCAAGGCGTTTTCCACCTCGCGCTGCGTCATTCCGGCATACACAGCCAAAGCCTTTATCCCCCTGTCCCTCAGATTCTGAACCTGATCCTTCATCAGGGCTATCAGCGGAGTCACGACAAGAGCCGTCCCCTCTTTCAGAAGCGCCGGCACCTGGAAACAAACCGACTTTCCGCCTCCGGTAGGCAGAATCGCAAGCACATCCTCCCCTCTTAGGGCTGCATCAATTATGTCTTTCTGCATCGGCCTGAAAGAATCATATCCCCAGTATTCTTTCAGCACTGACAAAGGTCCTTCTTCACTCATCATTGGCACATTTTATGCAGTTTCAAATTGGCTGCAAACATCCGGATGGTCTGCATCCTTCCGCAACCTGTTTGCAAAATTAGAAATAATTGGTATTAATATTTGTCCGCTCGCAAAAATAATTTATTTTTGCACTCGGAATTCGAAAATTAAGTTTTACATTTTTATAGATTAAGTTTTAATTATGGCTAACATCGATTTGACCAAGTACGGCATCACAGGAGCCAAGGAAGTTATTTACAATCCTGATTATGACTCTTTGTACAAGGACGAACTCAACCCTGAACTCACAGGTTTTGACAAAGGTACTCTGACTGAGCTCGGAGCTGTCAACGTAATGACCGGAGTCTATACAGGACGTTCTCCTAAAGACAAATTCTTCGTAATGGACGAAACCAGCAAAGACACTGTATGGTGGACTTCAGAGGAATACAAGAACGACAACAAGCCTGTAACCCCTGAGACCTGGAAGGCACTCAAGGAACTTGCTGTGAAAGAACTCTCAAACAAGAAACTTTATGTAGTTGATACTTTCTGCGGAGCAAACCCTGCAACCCGCCTCAAAGTACGTTTCATTGTTGAGGTTGCTTGGCAGGCACACTTCGTGAAGAACATGTTCATCCGTCCTACAGAAGAGGAGCTTGCAGCATACGGTGAGCCTGACTTCGTTGTTTTCAACGCATCAAAGGCCAAGGTTGAGAACTACAAGGAGCTCGGACTCAACTCTGAGACTGCAGTAGTATTCAACCTCACTTCAAAGGAGCAGGTCATTATCAACACTTGGTATGGTGGAGAAATGAAGAAGGGTATGTTCTCAATTATGAACTATCTCAACCCTATCCGTGGCATCGCTTCAATGCACTGTTCAGCCAACACTGACAAAGAAGGAAAGAGCTCTGCTATCTTCTTCGGACTTTCCGGAACCGGTAAGACCACTCTTTCAACTGATCCTAAGCGTCTTCTCATCGGTGACGACGAGCACGGCTGGGATGACGAGGGAGTCTTCAACTATGAGGGTGGATGCTATGCAAAAGTCATCAACCTCGACCCTGAGTCAGAACCTGATATCTACAATGCAATCAAGAAGGACGCTCTCCTCGAGAACGTTACAGTAGCAGAGAACGGCAAGATTGACTTCGCTGACAAGAGCGTTACTGAGAATACCCGTGTATCTTACCCTATCTACCACATCAACAACATTGTGAAACCGGTATCAAAGGGTCCTCACGCAAAACAGGTGATCTTCCTTTCAGCAGACGCATTCGGAGTACTTCCTCCAGTTTCTATCCTCACTCCTGAGCAGACTCAGTACTACTTCCTCTCAGGATTCACCGCTAAGCTTGCAGGAACAGAGCGTGGTATCACAGAGCCTACTCCTACTTTCTCAGCTTGCTTCGGTGCAGCATTCCTCTCACTCCACCCAACCAAATATGGTGAGGAACTCGTGAAGAGAATGCAGGCTGTCGGTGCGAAGGCTTATCTCGTGAACACAGGATGGAACGGTACAGGAAAACGTATATCAATCCGTGATACCCGTGGAATCATTGACGCTATCCTCGACGGTTCAATCGAGAAAGCTCCTACAAAGAAGATTCCTTACTTCGACTTCGAAGTTCCTACAGAGCTCCCTGGAGTTGATCCTAACATCCTCGACCCACGCGACACATATTCTTGCGCTTGCCAGTGGGAGGAGAAAGCAAAAGACCTCGCAGGACGTTTCATCAAGAACTTCACCAAGTTCACAGGCAACGACCTCGGCAAGTCTCTGGTAGCAGCAGGTCCAAAGCTCTAACAGTTAGAATGAATCACAGGCGGACTGAATAATAGTCCTTATATTGTCATCTCGACCGAGCACTAGATGCTTCGTTCGAGATGACAGTATGTATTTATTAACATAAAGAACTTGAAATGGCAAATATCTCCAACAAGGCACAGATGATGCCCGCTTCGGCAATCAGAAAACTAGTTCCACTCGCTGATGCAGCAAAGAAAAACGGTGTAAAAGTCTATCATCTCAATATCGGTCAGCCGGACATTGTATCCCCTGACTGCGCATTAAAAGCAATCAGGGAAAACACTCTTGACCACGTTTCATATTCCAATTCCGCAGGTCTGATTGAACTGAGGGAAGGACTCGTGAACAAATATTATAAAGGAATTGGGATAGACATTGAAGTACCGGAGCTGATTGTGACCGTAGCAGGAAGCGAGAGTGTGAACCTTGCCCTCACCATCACCTGTAATCCGGGAGATGAAGTGATTGTACTTGAACCGTTCTACACGAACTACAACACATTCGCCTTTATGAACGGAATCACCCTCAAGGCAATCCCTACCGATATTCGCCAGGGCTTCCAGGTACCTCCAATCGAGGAATTCGAAAAGGCCATAACCCCAAATACTAAGGCCATCCTCGTATGCAACCCGGGCAACCCTACAGGAACACTCTATTCAAAGGAAGCAATGCTTGCCATCGGAGAAGTGGCACGCAGACACGACCTCTTCCTCATCTCAGATGAGGTTTACAGGGAATTCTGCTACACTGACGAGCCGCATTTTTCTGCTATGAACATTCCGGGACTTGAGCAAAATGTCATTCTTGTGGATTCCGTTTCAAAAAGATACAATCTTTGCGGTGCCCGTGTGGGCTGCATCGTTTCGCACAACAAGGACGTGATGACCGCAGCTATGAAATTCGCACAGGCAAGGCTCTGTCCTCCTGTAATTGGACAGATTGCGGCAATCGGAGCTCTTGATACGTCTCAGGAATATTTCGATGCAGTGAAGAAGGAATATATTGCGAGAAGGAACTATATGATAGACACCCTGAACACCATTCCGGGAGTGTTCTCCCCTCGCCCTATGGGTGCATTCTACACCATCGCTGAACTTCCGGTGGACAATACCGAAAAATTCGCAAGATGGATGCTTGAGGAGTTCCGCATCGACAACGAGACTACTATGGTGACACCAGCAGCATCATTCTACAAAACTCCAGGCAAGGGAATCAATCACGCAAGACTTGCATACGTTCTTGAAATCC
>JBJEBO010000520.1:0-5600 GCA_051870155.1 Candidatus Cryptobacteroides sp. | reverse complement strand
CCCAAATGATAATTGGCTATCTGTCCCAGGGAATCAGTTCTGTCACTCATTTTGGAATAGCTGGAAATCGCGCCCTTATAGTCTTTTACAGCATAGAGGACAGAGCCGGAATAGAAAAAGTCCTCCCTGTCTTTCTGGGAATCAGGCACCTGGTTCATCTCATAATAAAGTCTCGCGTTCTCCCCGTCTCCAAGAACGAGGTAAGCCTCGGAGATGAATCTTGACACCTGGGACCTCCGATCGGCAGGCACCTTGTCAAGAAGGTCCGGACCTTTTGTGACGACATAGCCATAGTCCTTTTCCATAAACTTACATTCAAGGACGAAATAGCCGGAAACCGAGGCGAAACGTCTGTCTGAGGCTGATTTTGCGAACCAGTCCGCTGCCTCGGAGAAATTGCGTCTCTGATAATTCATATATCCGAGGGCATATCTTGAGGGTGCAGAGAAATCCGATTCCGGAAGAGCCTCAATGTCCTTGAAACGGATAATCGCCCTGTCGTAGTTCCTCATCTCAAAGTCACAATATGCCCGCTTGAAAAGAAACTCCGTCCTATCCCTCTTGAAAAGCTGGCGTTTGGAAATCTGCTCAAGAAGTTCGGAGGCACCGATATAGTCGCCACCGTCGAAAAGGATTCCAGCATAAGCATATCTTATCCTCGGAATCATTGATGAACGCGAACATTCTGCAATGAATGTTTCCATCTCGCGTTTCGCCCCCGGTGAACGCATCGTCACTTCACAAAGTACCTTCCATCCACGGGCGAGGTCATCTCCGCTTCTGTCATATATCCCTGAGAAAATGTCGCACGCTCTTTCATACATTCCTTTTCCGAACAAGTCGCAAGCCAAAGCATATTCCCGTCTGTCATCTCCGGAATCCACCTGTCCTGCCTTCGCAACCGTACCAATCAAAAAGAGATGCATTGCGACGCATACGGAAACCAAAATACTTCTTATATTCATTATAATTTGCTTACAGTTTTTATTCCTGTTTCGCATTTGCGAAACTTAGATTATTATTTCACAAAAATAAACCTTTTTTCCTATATTTGTAAATTCACGTTCAAAAAACGCACTCATAAGTATTGAATATGGAAGAGAAAAATCCTGTAGTATCATTTGAAAAGGCAGATATAGCAAATGGGGAAAGCACCGTCATATATGGTCTGGATATGGAAATCCTGCCAGGAGATTTTGTATATATAGTAGGAAAAGTGGGTACCGGAAAGACATCAGTCATCAGAACTATGATAGCGGAGAACAGGCTTGCATCAGGACGGGGCAAAATATGCGGATATGATCTCAACAGCATTAAAGACAAGGAGATACCATATCTCAGGCGCAGGCTCGGTGTGGTATTTCAGGATTTCCAGCTTTTGATGGACAGAAGTGTGGAGTCTAATCTTGAGTTCGTACTGAGGGCGACAGGTTGGAAGGGAGACAAAGATATTGCAGGACGTATAGCATCAGTTCTCGAAGCTGTAGGGATGTCACACAAGGCACACAAGATGCCACATCAGCTCTCCGGTGGTGAACAGCAGCGAATTGCGATTGCAAGAGCCCTCCTCAACAGCCCTGACATAATCCTCGCCGACGAGCCTACAGGAAACCTTGATCCGGAGACTGCAGACGGGATAATGCAACTCCTCTGCGGGATTAACCGCTACAAGGGAACGGCGATAGTGATGGTGACACACAATTTGAACATCTGCGATAAATACAAAGGAAGAGTCTTTTTGTGCAAGGATGAGAAATGCACGGAACAGACTGACGATGAACCATTTGACCTAGGAACGCTTAATTAGTTATGGAAAATAGTCAGAGATATGCCGGAATCCTGGATTGGTTCCGGAAAAACGCCCCGTCAGCTGAGACTGAACTTCATTACGACACTCCTTTCCATCTTCTCATTGCGGTAATCCTTTCCGCCCAATGCACTGACAGGAGGGTGAATATGCACACCCCCCAGATTTTTGAAAGGTTCAAGACACCTGAAGACCTCGCTTCGGCAGAATTTGAAGAAGTCTATAATCTTATAAGTTCGATAACTTTTCCTAACAACAAGGCAAAGAATCTGATTGGGATGGCAGGAAAGTTGATTGAACTCTACGACGGTGAAGTTCCTTCCGAACCCGATCTGCTCGTCAAATTGCCCGGAGTTGGCAGAAAGACAGCAAATGTAATAGCATCAGTCATTTACAATAAGCCTGTCATCGCAGTTGACACCCACGTATTCAGGGTTTCAAGACGTCTTGGGCTTTCCGATGGCGAAACGGTAGAAGCTGTGGAGAAAGACCTTACAGATGGCATTCCCCCTCAGCTACGCCCTGATGCCCACCACTGGCTCATCCTGCACGGAAGGTATGTATGCACAGCACGCAAGCCTCATTGTGCTGATTGCGGATTGAAGGAATGGTGCCGCGAATATGCGATAAATAATAACAGTTTATGTATTTAACTTCCGAAAGTTTCCTTTTCATAGGATCAATACTTGTTTTTACAGGCATTCTCATCAGCAAGGCCGGAAACCGGTTCGGGTTGCCCTCTCTGTTGCTCTTTCTCGTTGCCGGTATGCTCTTCGGTCACGACGGACTTGGCATCGAGTTCGACAATGCAAGACAGACACAGTTTGCCGGTATGGTGGCACTATGCATCATCCTTTTCACCGGTGGTTTGGAGACAAAGGTAAAAGAAATAAAGCCTGTCCTTGGTCCGGGTCTCTGCCTATCCACTCTCGGAGTCATCCTCACGACAGTCTTGACGGGATTATTCATATATGGGCTTTCCCAATGGGACAAGATTCATTTTTCCCTGCCGCTTGTAACCTGCATCCTGCTCGCAGCTACAATGTCTTCTACAGACTCAGCAAGCGTCTTTAATCTCTTGAGAGGGCAGAACATCTATCTGAAAAACAATCTGAAACCGATCCTCGAGTTGGAAAGCGGAAGCAACGACCCGATGGCATACATCCTCACCATCGTATTGATTGAGATTGCAGGAGACATAAATGGAGCAGAAGCATCTGTGGACACTTGGCACGTAATTCTTAACGCCTTGAAAGTGCTTATGATGCAATTCGTTATAGGAGGCATCGCCGGATTTGTCACAGGAAAGGCGACGGTTTGGTTCATCAACAGGATAAATCTGAACAACACCCCTCTCTATGCTATCCTCCTTCTCAGCATCGTGTTCTTCTCCTTTTCCATAACCGGCACCCTCAACGGTAACGGATACCTCGCAGTTTACATTGCAGGCATTATCATAGGTAACCACAAGATAACTAACAGAAAGGAGATTTTCAACTTCCTTGATGGAATGACCTGGATGATGCAGATTGGTATGTTCCTCCTTCTTGGTCTGCTCGTCAACCCTAAAGAAATGCTCAGCGTAGCCCCTATGGGACTGCTCATCGGCGCATTTATGATGCTTGTAGCCCGTCCGGCCAGTGTTTTCATAAGCCTGATCCCTTTCCGCAAAATCAACCTGCGCTCCAAAACCTATATTTCCTGGGTGGGACTCAGAGGAGCAGTTCCCATCATCTTTGCCACATATCCGGTTGTGGCCGGCATTGAGGGTTCCGACCAGATTTTCAACATAGTCTTTTTCATCACCCTGCTTTCGCTCATCATTCAGGGCAGCACAATCACTTCCGTAGCAAAAATGCTGAAACTCGACGAACCTGCTCCTGAAGAGAACGACCTTTTCGGTATCGAAGTGCCGGAGGAAGCTGGAAAATTGGCTGAAATCACCCTTACGGAAGACTCGCTCCTCAAGGGCAACACATTGAAAGAATTAAAGTTGCCTAAAGGGATGCTTGTGATGATGATCAAACGGGATTCCAAGTTCATAGTTCCGAACGGAAGCGTCAAACTTCAAGTTGGAGACAGACTGCTCATCATATCTGATAATGTCAATGACTGCTGACAAGTTCACCAATCCATTCCGCTATATTCCGTCCCCCCAGGTGAGGTTTGCCGCATCTTCGCTGACGGAAGAAATCGACTCCAACCCTTTGCTTAGGAAAATTTTCAGCGAGGGTAAGATGCTCGGCGTACTTGTGGTTGATGCCATTGGAGATGATCCAATTTTGAGACGGTCGGTGACGGAAGACGGAAGTATTATAAGATATTTGGCAGGATTTTCCGGGCTAGCAGGGGGAAGCAATATGGTGGAGGGATTTGTTCCTCCCATTTTCGATTTGCTTGATTCCGAGGGACATTTCAAGAAGGAAGAAGCCAAAATCGTAGAGATGAATCGCCGTATTGCCGATTTGGAGAAGGGAGATGAACTGTCGCAGGCAAAGGCGAAAGTTACCGAGTTGAAAATTCTTATGGATAACGATCTTGCCAAGAGAAAAGCAGATTTGAAACTGGCAAAAGAGAGGAGGGACAAGGCACGCGCAGAGGGGGATGTGAATGAAGAAGCCTTTATAAAAGAAAGTCAATTCGGAAAGGCGGAGTTAAGGAGAAGTATTCAAAAATGGAAAGTTGAGATTGAGAGGGCTCGCAAGGCATTGGATGAATTGGAAGAAGGCATTGCAATTTTGAAGGAAGGTAGGAAAAAAGCTTCTGAGGAATTACAGAAATGGTTGTTTGAAAGATATATCGTCTATAATGCGGAAGGAAGCCCCAGGAGCATCGGAGAGATTTTCGCGGCAAAAGGACTTGTACCACCGGGAGGTACCGGAGAATGTGCCGCACCGAAACTTTTGCAATATGCCTATTCACATAAGTACAAGCCCCTGTCCATAGGAGAATTCTGGTATGGGAAGGACGTTTCCGGGAATAGGGTGCAAGGACGTTTCTATCCAGCGTGTCATAGCAAATGCGGTCCCCTGCTCGGTTATATGCTCCAAGGACTGATTTTGGATGATGAGGACGAGGCTTTGCCATCTCCGGAAATCATATTTGAGGATGATGCATTTGTTGTGGCTCTGAAGCCTTTCGGGATGCTCTGCGTACCGGGAAAAACCGGGGAGAAATCTTTGATGGAAATACTTTCTGAGCAGCTTGGTTGCCCTCTTTTCGATGTTCACAGACTTGATATGGACACTTCCGGTATAGTGGTTTTCGCAAAAACGGCACAGGTACAAACCAGTTTGAGGAAGCAGTTTGAAGAAAGGAGTGTTAGCAAAGAATATATGGCAAGACTGAAAGGTCGGACTTCAGCGGCAAAATATGGAAGGATTTCCATTCCCATTGGTCCGGATATGGATGACAGACCAAGACAGATGGTTGATTATGAGAATGGGAAGGAAGCAGTCACCCTATATCGTTTGGAGGGAAGCCCCGACGGGGAGCAGACCGATGTCACCTTTATCCCTCTCACAGGCAGGACGCACCAGTTGAGGGTTCATTCTGCCCATAAGGACGGACTGGGATGCCCCATAAAGGGAGACAGACTTTATGGAGGTGCGGAAAATGAAAAAGACAGGCTGCATCTTCACGCTGCATACCTGTCTTTCATCCATCCACTCACTAATGAGAAGATGTCTTTCCGCTCGGACGAACCTTCGTGGCTGCTGTGAGGCATCGTCATAAGGAGTGTTTTGTATTTAAAACTTAAATCCCACTCCCGCCCTGGCTCCGCAGAAAACTG
>JBJEBO010000519.1:0-5602 GCA_051870155.1 Candidatus Cryptobacteroides sp. | reverse complement strand
ATTGTGCGATATGTTCTATAATTCCTGGTTCGCGGAACACCCCACCCTCACAAAAGACATTGTCCCCCTGGATGCAGAGACCAGTCTCGGCCTCCGATTCAGTGGGACAGAAAATGCTGTCAATCATTGTCATTGGTTCCCTCTGCGGGATGAGTGCCTTTATCTCATCCCCGAGGAACCTCGGTCTGTCTGCCATTATGCATTCAGTTTTTCGTAAACATAATCGTAGAGAGCCTGGAATGTCTTGATCTGGGCAATCTCGCCTCCGTTGATTTTCACTCCGAATTCATCATCGATGAGTGCAACCATATCCACGAGGCTGAGGCTGTCAAGTTCAAGCGTGTCTTTGATGCTTGCTTCTGGTGTGAGGACAGACTCCTCCACTTCAAACTCTTTTGCAAGAGTGCTGTTTATCTTCTCAATAAGTTCTTGTTTTTCCATTTTGAAATTATTTATTAATTAACTATCAATCATTTATTAGCATCAGATCTCTCGACTCCGGTCCTTCGTCCCTCTCTGTCATTTCGACCGAGCGTAGCGAGTGGAGAAATCTCCTAAAGATTCCGAACTATCAAAGTAGAGTTTGTCCCCCCAAATCCAAACGAATTGGAAAGGAAGGTATCGAAACTCTTCTCCACCCTGAGTGCCGGAATAAGCAGCTTCGCCGAATCCTCATCCGGATTCTCGAAATTGAGGTTAGGAGCGATGAACCCGTTCTTCATCATAAGAATCGAATAAATCACCTCGCTCGCGCCAGCCATCCACATCTCGTGACCAGTCTGGGATTTGGTACTCGTCACCTCGATTCTCCTGTCTCCGATTACGCTGTAAATAGCCTTCGCCTCATTCGTATCACCGATATGTGTCGATGTTGCGTGGGCATTGATATAACCAATCTCATCAATGCTGATTCCAGCCTCACGGACTGCCATCATCAGTGACTTTGCCGGTCCATCCACATTGGGCGATGAAATATGGTCCCCATTCGAAGAAAAACCATAGCCAAGCACCTCTGCGATGATTGGAGCACCCCTGCGCACTGCGGACTCGTAGCTCTCCAAAATCACCGTAGCCGCACCGCCTCCCGGAACAAGCCCGTCACGGTCGCGGTCGAAAGGACGGCTCGCCTTCTGAGGAGCATCCTCTCTTGTCGAAAACGCCGAAATGCCGTCGAACGATCCCACGGCGTATGGGTTCACCTCCTGCGCACCGCCGCACACTACGATGTCCTGCAATCCGTTGCGGATGAGCAAAGCACCCAAACCAATTGCGTGTGAGCCACTTGCGCAGGCTCCTGACACAGTAAGGCTGATTCCCCTGAGTTTGAAGATACAGCTCAGGTTCATTGTCACGGTGGAGTTCATAGATTGGAAAATTGCACCTGAACCGCAAAGGGTGGTGTCCTTCTTTTCCAGAATCTTGTTCACCGATTCATACACCGGCACGGTCGAGCTGTCATTCCCATATAAAAGTCCCACATCATTCTTATGCAGGAACTCCTCGTCTATCCCGGCATCCCTTAGGGCGTCACGGGTAGCGCAATAAGCATATTTTGCCTGTTCAGGCATATAAACTCTTTGTGATCGGCCAAGTTCTTTCTTCAGGTCCGGAATTTCAAGTTTTGCCGTAAGCGCGGAACGGAATCCCATCTCTTTTCTCACAGGGTCGAAAATGACTCCCGACCGTCCTTCATAGAGGGAATCCCTGACTTCATCGAGGGTTTTCCCCAAGCAGGAGTAAATTCCCATTCCGGTAATTACTACACGTCTCATACAATACTCAAGTTTCGCGAATGATAATTTATTGATCTTTCGAGAGTTGTGCGGTTCGCGAAACTTTTTCCCACCGCACAAAACATTATTTCGAAGACCTGTTTTAGTTAACAAATTTTATCAAGCGCTTCGTGAATCCTGCCTCTCAAATCTTTAAGTTCCTGCATTGCAGGCGTATTCCTCCTTGCGAGGAAACGGATATCCTGGAACAGCCTCTTTGCCCATCGCGTATAGTTCCACGCGAAAATCACCAATCCTGGAAATGCCGCCAGCCAGAGCAATCCTGCCCACCAATTAATCAGGCACCACAAGAGCACTACTGTCAGAATCCCGAAAATCGGAATCGTGAACAATGCGCTGATTGCAAAAAGGAAGGTGCCTTCGAACATCTCGTCGTGAGTGAGGGCGGCAAGCTTCTTCGCAATTATGTACATAGGAAGTGAAGGCCAGAGCGACACAATCCACAATGGAAGCAATGCTATCATACCCAATGATTTGGCAATAGCGGCAGTTGCGCAAGGCGATTCCCCGAGGTTCCTGTCTGCGATGCCGAGTTCACGGATGCCGCTGATAAGCTTTTCTGTGTCGTTGTAAATCGGTCCGGTTACCTCTTCAGGAGCATCTGCAAGTTTCTGGACGAAAATCTTGTCCGACTCCAATTTCTGAGGAAGAACATCCGGATCGAATCCGCCATTGGCGGCAAAAGTGATTCCATAGGTGTTTCGGAGAAAATCGATCTGATCATAATGGTCCAGATCGCGGATATCAAGCATCAGATTGTGTATCTGTTCCCTTATAAGGGCTGACACCTGTCTCTGAGCTGTTCTTGGCTTCACTTTGTAGAGCTCGTAATATGGCTTCAGTGACACCGGGGTGCCGAATTTTACCATATAGTCGTTCCTGATGCCGAAATAATCCGAATAATGGGTTCCGGCAGGCAGGATGACTACATCCTTCTCAAAACCACCGCGTTCGGCAGCTTCGAAGGCGAGCCTTGTGTAGCCGTATGAGAATTTCCCGAGCCATCTCTTGTTCTGATGCCCTGCCTCAGGATACAATCCGATGGTGCAACCGTCAATCAGCGCCTGTTCGGTGACATCAAAAGTTCCCTTGTTCTTTTCCAAACTCTCAATTCCTTCGAAATCAAGTCTGAAGGTTGGCATAAGTCCTATTGAGTAAAGGAACTTTGCTGCAAGAGGTGACAATTCGAAAACATCCGCCCTTGTCAGGAATCTCACTTTCCTGTCATTTATGCTGAACAATGTACCGAATACGTCATTCAGGCAATTCTGGTGGTTCCCCACAATCAGAAGCGGCGTTCCGTTCGCCGGAATATTCTCTGCATTCAGGCTGTAAGTGTGCCTGTAATAAACTTTGTCGTGCAAAAATCTGAGGTACTTCTTGAAAAGTCCATACCATACCCCTACCCCAGATTTTGTGTCTCGGTTGGTCTTATTCATCTCGTCTTATAAAAATTCAAGGCGTAGGGACATCTCCAAACGCGGTGCAAATATATGTACATTTTCTTTTTATTGACCATAGTATTTCCAAATGTTGACTACAAAAAAAGACTTTTTGACCAATTTTAGACAAAAAGTTCTTATTTTTGGCGACAAAACGAACATTGGCCGTTAAAGGGGTAATAGTAAAATGAACAATAACTTGGATTTTTCCTCCATTCCTTATGTGAGGCTCACGAAAATAGACTCCAGACTTCTTGGCGTTTTCAACCGTATCCTCGACCTTCCAGGTGGAGGTTTCTTCATTTGCAAGAACGGTGAACTTACTGTGGGGAGCAACGAAAAATTATACACCCTCCGCAAAGGGGACCTCTATGTCTTTCCCGCCGACAGCAAGCTCTATCTGAAAAATTGGAGTGATGATATAGTGGGCTTATCGGGAATGGCTGACACGGATTTTATCATCCCGGTTCTTTCAAGGGTGCTGGACGCGGATATGCTTTTGTATCTGCTTAAAAATCAGTGCACCTCCCTCACGGATGAACAGGTAGCAAGGATTGAGGAACTTTCAATTATCCTGTATGACAGGGAGAGGATGAAGCCAAGTCAGGTTCAGAGACGCCTATGCCAGTCGCTCGGACTTGCCCTCTATTATGAGATAATACTCGCGCTGTGGAGCAATATAAGAAAACCCCCTGCCGTCGCCACCAGGAAAGACCAGGTGTTGCTCCAGTTTCTTGCCGACATCAGGGAGAATGTATCAAAACACAAGGACGTGCAATATTATGCCGCCCTCCAAAATCTGAGTCCGAAATATTTTTCTTTGATGATAAGGGATTGCTCGGGGCTGCACGCCAGAGAATGGATTGCCCTTGCGCTTGTGAATGCAGCAAAATCCGCTCTGCTGAATTCACAGCAGAGCGTAAAAGAAATTTCCTATGCTCTCGGTTTTCCGAATCAGTCCGCCTTCGGACGCTTTTTCCGGGCAAACACCGGAATGTCTCCTCAGCGATACCGGACCATCAAGACCAAATAGCTACTGATTTTTGGATTTATTTCTCTGCGCTGATGACTGCGCTGAGCTTCTCGCAAAGAGAATCAATCTCTGCAAACATCTCGTTGCGGAGGGCGTTGAAGTGCATCCTTACGTCAGCACCTTTCACATTTTCTCCCTTAGGATATTCATTGCCTTTATCCTTGAGGTCGTTGTAGAGGTCGATGGCCTGGTCAACGATGGCTGAAATCTCTTCATCATTGCGACCTGGGTTGAGAGCCACGAAAAGTTCGCAATCCTCGATGAAATCTCCTACAAAGTATTCGATGTCTTTTTTGTAATCTCTGAGGTTCATACTATAAAAAGTTAAAAGTTTGTCTCAACCCACAAAGATATGAAAGAGTTTTCAATTTTGGAAATCGGAGTTTATCTGCCCGGGCAGATAATGTAAAATAATGCCCAAATTGAGTTTTTATTTTGTAAAAAATTAGGTCAATGAAGGAATAAAAATGCTCAATCTGAGAAAATAATGTATAAACAAATAAGTGAAAACTATTGAAAATCAATGAAAAACTGACATCAATTCTGCAATGGGGGGTAAAAGAACTCTGGAAATGCTTGTTATTATTAATATAAAGTAGTAATTTTGCAAGAATTTCCGTCAAAAAATACAAAAAGGTTTGGACAATTTTTGTAAAATAGTGGTGTGTTTTATGACGATGATTTTTGCAATCTCGTCTATGACTGCCCGCTCCAGGACCACTGCAATGGTCGTGAGCGGACAGGCAATTTCATCGCTTGGGGGGGGTATTGCAGAAGCCTCTGAAGAAGAGGAGTCTTCGAAAACTGCAACCGTAGGGACCGATGATTTCAGCGGTAGAGCCGACACTATTGTTGTAGCGGGCAAACGATACATTGCCGGTGAAGATGGAAAATTTGTATCTGCATCGGCTGGAAAAGTCTCCTCGGAACGCTTCGTTCTATATTATAGTGTCAACGACATCTCCATCAGTCGCAACTATCTCGACAACGAGACCCATATAAGCAAAATCCTCTACCACCTTGGAAACTCTCCGCGCATCGACAGCATAGTTGTCTATGCCTACTCATCTCCGGAGGGACCTTTCAACAGAAATAAATGGCTTGCTGAGCGCCGTGCCGCGGCCGCAAGGGACTTCCTCATCAAGAGTCTGCCCGAAGGCTCAGCCCTCAAGCCTGAAAACATCATAATGCGTCCTGTTCCGGAGAACTGGGAAGGACTTCGCGCGGCAGTCGAAGAAAAATATACCGGAGCCGACAAGGACAAAATTCTCGAGATCCTCGATGCGGACATTCCTGACGAAACACGAAAGGCCCGCCTCAAGAAACTAAATTCC
>JBJEBO010000518.1:0-5603 GCA_051870155.1 Candidatus Cryptobacteroides sp. | reverse complement strand
CCATATAATTTAATACCTTTGTATTGAAATAATCGGAAGGTATGGAAACAAAAGATAGTAGTTTGTTTGAGCGCATCGCCCTGAGTAGCGACAAGTATGCGGTCTTGACGTTCACAAAGATAGTGTCTTTGTTTGTATTCTCAATGAGAATGGCGTCATTTTTCAAGAAAAATATGGAGTTCTCACACCAGAGTTGGAACAATTGGCGTCCAAACTTCAGGAGTATGATGTCCGTGAGGTGTGTAAAGTCATAATTATATAAAGAGCTTTCGTTTTAAACATAGTGCTTACTTTATTGCAATCTTGACAATCATAGCCGAAGTCGGATTGACAGTGAAGTTCAGATCTGTACCACTGACTTCATTCCATCTTCCTGCCCAAGGTTCAAATGAATTGATTGCTTCACCTCCCAATGTAGCAGAAAGTGACAAAGGACTTCCGTCCGGGGCACTCAAAACCAGAGTCTCTACGGATGTTGTATTCTTATTGACATTTATAGAAACACTCACCGGTCTTGCAGTCTCTCCATATTCTTTGTTGATGAGGGTTACATAAATAGCCTCGTCATTCCTGACGGCATAAGCCGTCATATTTATATCACTATTTTTCCTCATTTTCATCGGCTGGACATATCCATCGCTGCTCATCTTGAACGCCGCATATCCGTATCCGACTGGATTAACTATAAGATTGCCGGATTTTTTATCCATTCCTATAGGGGCATTGACAACCCACTGCTTGTTGTGGAAATTCACTCCGGCACATTTATGCTCCGCCCACCAGTGCATATAGTCAAGAGAGAACAATGCAGTCACGAAACTATTGCTGCCTCCGTCGCATCCGCTACTGAAGCTGTTTGATTCTGCAAGACGATATGGAAAACCATCGGCAAGAACAGGCTCGCAGATTCCTTCATATAGGGCAAGAAATTCTTTTTCAGGCCAAGATGGAGAAAGAATTCTATCAACCATCTCCTGAGGAGTCAGTTTGAGTCCTACCACATCCTGTCCAACGTAATTATGGGTATAAATGGCACTAAGCAAGCCTTCGTCTTTCAAATCATCAGCGAAGTTGACTGTCCATGTTTTTCCATTGTATCCTGTATCCTTGGCTCCGGTCACAGGATAATTGGAACCTGTGTTAGGACCGGCGAAAGTAGCTTCCGGAACAGCATCCTTAAGAGCTTTGGCAAATCTCAGCCATTTGTCTCTGTAGGTAGGATAATCCACAATTTCGGGATCTTCCTTGTGATATGAATTCCAGTCCGGTTCATTGCCGACGGAGAAGCAGTCCAGAAGATCACTGTAATTGTCCCAAATATATTTAGCAAGTTCAATATTGTGGGTCAAATCCCCGTTCAAAAGTTTGAAGGAATATACAACTTTGACTCCAGCTTTTTTTGCAAAAGCAAAAAGATGGTCGATATCTTTCAATGTCGGTTCAACCTGATTCATATCCACAGAACCACCGCCGACCCTGAGATGCTTGATTCCCAAGGTCTCGAAAATCTGGATGGTCTGAGGATTGTCATCACTGAAAAAATGACCGCTATACTGTTTGAAACCACCATTTCCGACACGGAGGGATCCGGTTTCCACACTGAGACCGATGAAGTCCTCCGGTATTCTGTCCCCTGTCATCGAAGTGTCAATTGAAAGATTGACATCAGCCGGAGTTCCGCATCCGGACAGTGCGAGCAATGCTATTGCTGTACTAATAAATGTTTTTGCGTATTTGTTCATATCAATTTATTTTTCTATTACTACAATCACCCCTTGAGGTTTGATTTTAACTTTATCCTTAAACGACATTGGCTCAGGATGTTCCGGGGTTACAATCATCAGATTGTCTCTGCTTATGCCACCAAGGTCTATTACCGCCTCACTCTCGTGGTCCGGATTGGAATTCAGAATCACCACAGCCTTCTTGCCGTTAACCTTGCTGTTGAGAACGGAATAGAGGATATCATCACCGGTTACATCCGCTCCCAAAGTGCTGTTGAATATTACATTCCAGAGCTGGTCTTTGTACATTCTACGCAAGGCATCGACCTTTGCTCCATATTCCATTACTTCAGGGATCTCAGATAGTCTTCCTTTGAATCCACGAGGCTCATAACTGATGACATACCTGTTCATAAGACACATATTGACCCTGTTGAAATCACGATGGTCAGTGACTGTACAAACAATCGGAAGATCCGAATCAATATAACGCATCAAAGGAGTATGGTCAACAGTTGCCCTTGTATATGTGGCATAGTACTGTCCCTCATTGTCATAACATCCTTCACCGGTCATTATGAACTCAGGGCTGTATTTGCGTGTCATTTCATAGAACTCCTTACCGAGAAGCTGGTCGCCCCTATATACATAGCTTGCAACTTTATGATGATGCTCAGGATTATAACACAATTGGACACCAGAGTGGTGCTGGTTCTCATCGAATACCATTCCGGCAGCTCCAAGGTCGAGGCACTTCTTAAATTCCTTGTGAAGCATTTCCCTACATTCATCTTCAAGGAAACACAAGATGCCGAAGCGTCTGTTATTAAAACTTGAAAGCTGGGTGTAGGTGTTATATCTGTATCCCCCGTGCATACGCTTCTCCCCATCAGCATCGGTCACGACGAATTTTTCGTAATCCTTATACCACGGTGCGCTATATTCTGCCCAGACGAATTTTGTGAAAAGCAAAATTTTCACACCCATTGCGTGGCATTTAGCGATTGCCTTCTTGAATTCCTTCGTTGTACCCAGGCGAGGATCCAGGTCACATACAGGAACGCCACGGTCCTGACCGCCCCAATTCCAGCCTGTGAGCTGGATGGCATCCACTCCATACTTCTTACAATCCTTTGCATAACTTACAAGATCCTTGACCTTGAAATTAATCCTGGATTCTGAACTGTTTATCTGAAGCTGTTGCCAAGCATTGACATCCTCTACCCACGCCGGGCGATGCGGAGCCTTGAACCAAGTGGCACGCCATTTTTTGTATATGTCAGCCGCTGCCTGCCAATCGCCTTGATATGGGATAACAACCACATCGGAAAGGGAATAATCCTCCCCTGGATGAACAAATATGTGTCTTTTGGACTTGACATTATAGTCAAGGGTACGACGGTCTGCATAATCCATTGATGCTGATGCAAGACCGAGATTCTCATTATATTCCTTTGTAGGAGTCAACTCATATTCAACCCTCACATATTCTTTCATAGTATGGTCATAACAGGAAATGTATAATCCTCCCTTGTCCGTACCAACTGTGGCGAATGCGTGCTCCGGCAGATTGCACCCTCCAGTATATCCACCCTCAAGTTCAGGGTAAAGTCTGGTGGTTTTCAAAGCTGTATATGTCAGGTATCTGAACAACAATTCATCGTTGTTTTCAGGAAGTTTGATATTGTTTATCACTGGCCAGTTCATCGTCTCCAAGATGAATTCCCCACCATTGCTGACATTTCCGTTGAATACCATTCCGGACATTTCGTCATAGTTGATATTACCTGTAAATGAAATTCCGGTTTCCTTTCCGTCGTTCGCTTTCAGATTTTTCCAAGTGAGGACAATACCGTCATCGGACATCTTACAGTCCGGAGCATCCTGCTTATTGGCATTGATTGCGACAGTCGATCCATCCGGACGTCGAAGAGTCATTTCAAAACCCATTCCTGCATCTTGCAATTTCTTTGTATCTCTTTCAGGAAGAGATGCAGCCAATCCGGCAGGCTTCTGTTCAATAGCGAGGGCAACAGAAAGAGGCGGTATTTCAAATTCACCGCTAATAATCCTTACGCCATCGGTTTCCGGATCTGAAACAGCAACTTCGGCAGATGAAGAACCGCTGAAAGATACTGAAACGGTCATATTGTTCCTGCTGTCCGGATTCACAAGAAGTACGGCTCTTTTACCGTTCTTTCCGCTTTTGAGAACAGAAAATGAAGAACATCCTTTCACCTTTGCATTCTCGTAGTTGATCATATCTGCATCCCAAAGGAAGTCTTTATTTTCATTCCTGAAAGCCTCGACAGCTTTGACATATTTCAATACATTGGGATAGGAAGACAAAGAGCCGGTCCGAAACAGCGGTCCATAACAGATAGCGTAGCGGTTTTTGATGCAATTGTTGATATCTGCCCTTGCATTTCGAATGTCTATCTGGGCCACTATCGGCATTCCAGGATTCTGATAACGGATGGACTCTTTGTCCTCAGCCTTCGGCAGAACCATATAATCGAAATAGTCGTTCTGCTTGTCAAACTGATAGGTTCCTCCAACTTTTATGTCACTGCTGTATTTCTTAGCTCTCTCCACGAATCTCTCATCTATGCTCACCATTGCAGAGTCAGTGTACTGATGTACAGAATGTCCGTGCTTCGGGTCGTGACAGAACATCGTCTTCACCCTGAACTGAATGTCATTGCAGGAAACACCATCGGCATTAAGTTCTGTGAAAGTCTTGTCGAAGGACTCCTCCACAAGCTGTTGAACTCTTTTGGACAAAGAACAGAGGGTACGACTGTTGTAGCGATATCCGTATGGATCGGAAACGGCAAGTCCCCTCAACTCTGCATTGAACATAGGTGAATAGAAATCAGCTCTCATAAATTCAGTATCGAGCACCACTTTTAGTCCCATCTCCTTGCATTTCGAAACAGCCTCCCTGAAACCTTCACGATATTGCACCAGATTGTCAGAAGCGCCATTGTACCAGCCAGAAACAAGAAGTACATCAACCCCATTTGCCTTGGATTCACGTGCAATTGACAACAAATTGTCAGGATTTGCAGCAGTCACCTTTCTCCAAACAAGATCCTGTCCCACCCAGCTGTCATCCTCCTTGGGTGCATTGCGGACAATGTCGATGCCTTTGTCCCAATTCCCTTCATAGAAAGCAAATTCCAACGGTTCGAGTTCAGTAATGCTTCCTTTCGGGGCATATAACACCCTATTTGCCTTGAAAATCACCCTTACATCCTGACCATCAATGGTATCAGTATCTGGATGGCGATAGGCTATTCCATAGCCGGGACACAGTTCAAAAGAGCCGATCATAAATTGATTGACCTCTTTAGGTGAACTGATAACCATACCTTGTCCGGCATTATGGAGCATTATGTACGAATCGCTTGGCAGATATGCCATCGTGGTGTGATACTCAACACCCCAATAGCCGTGCTCACTCGGGAATTGCGGATAGATATTCTTTTTATAGTTCCTGGTCTCAAGATAGAAATCACTATCCTTGTCAGGAAGAGCAAACTCTCCGAAATAAGGCCAAGCCACATATTCAACGACAAAGTCACTTTTGTTCTCGACCTTTCCACTGAAAACGAGTTTCCCATCTTCAAGAGAAGCGGTCGCCGTAAAGTTTATGGGCAGTTTTTTCTTGTTTGCAGGACTATAAAGATTCTTCCAGACAAAGGTAACAGAATTTTCTGATTTGATTACTTCAGGCGATTTCTGATCTATACCATTGATATTGTTGAATCTAACCTCCTGTTCAAACGGAACATTATCTCCTTCTATAGGAACAAGCATCTGGAACGATTGTCCCAGATGCTTTCTTCCTATCACATCCCAAGAAGAAGTTTTATC
>JBJEBO010000517.1:0-5634 GCA_051870155.1 Candidatus Cryptobacteroides sp. | reverse complement strand
TTCCCTCCCAAGAAGATTGTTCGCATAACGGTGGAGCATCTCATATCTGATGCCTCCCGTCTCAAGTTTTTCGGCATATTTCATAGCATTGCCGTGCAGGCGGGCGATTTCCGCTTTCGCGTCATCTCCTACTCCGAGCCGGTCATATATGCCTTTCACCTTGCTTATCTTCGCATTTTTCTGTTCAACAGTATCAACAGGCATTTCCATAGCTTCAAGCAATTCCTCCTTTCCGCCTTTTTCAATCGCCTTTATCAGCAGCCAGGTCTTCTTGTTATTCACAATGTCACCTCCGGTCGCCTTTCCGAACACCTTCGGATCGGAATAGGTATCAAGCCAGTCGTCGGCAATCTGGAACGCCAAACCGAGGTCGTAACCGAAGGAATAAAGGAGGTCGCAGTCTTTTGGCGAGGCGCCGGCTATGATAGCTCCCATTTTTGCCGAGCAGGCGATGAGAACGGCGGTCTTGTAGCCGATCATCTTCATATATTCTTCCATAGCCACATCGTCCCTGGTCTCGAAGTCCATATCATATTGCTGACCCTCACATACTTGCGCCGCAGTTTCAGAGAACAGTGCCAACACCTGCGGCAGAGTCTTAACCGGTGCCTGGGCAATCAGCTTGTAACTCTCGATAGACATAACGTCTCCTGAAAGAATAGCCGTGTTCTCGTCCCATTTCCTATAAACCGTCGGAACACCGCGGCGGACATCAGCCTTGTCCATAATGTCATCGTGGATGAGGGTGAAGCTGTGGAATACCTCGATGGCGGAAGCCGGTTTGAGGATGCCGTCATCGAAATGGTCCTTATAGAGCGAATATGCCAACAGGCACAGTCTCGGACGGATGCGTTTGCCACCTATTTCAATCATATATCTCAGAGGGTCATAAAGCCCTGCCGGTTCCATTGGGAAGGATATGTTCCCGAACATTTCCTTCAGAGTAGTCTCTATAATGCTTTCGGCTATCATTTCCTATAGTTTTTGACCTATCTTGCAAAAATACTATAATTCTTTGGAATATAAAATTGTATCTTTGCAGGACGATTTTTACAGAAAGATGCGAGAAACGAGACAAGCAACAGTTGTGAAACACACGGGCAGCCATTACCTTTTGGCGGAGTTGCCCGGGTGGGACCTGTTCCCGGCCGTTCTGAGAGGAAAGATAAGGCTGAAGGGCAGTTCCGCCACAAATCCGATAGCGGTAGGGGACAAGGTGACTTATGAGACCGAAGGCGATGCTGCAAGCGTGACGGCAGAGAATCCCGCCGTGATTACGTCGGTGCTTCCGCGTCGCAATTATGTAATACGCCGTTCCACCAATCTTTCACGCCAGTTGCACATCATAGCCGCAAATGTTGACAGGGCCTTCATCGTTGTCACCCTCGATTTTCCCGAAGTCAAACTTCCTTTTCTGGACCGTCTGCTTGTCACTTGCGAGGTTTACGGAGTGCCGGCAACCATCGTCCTCAACAAAATAGACATTTATCGGGAAACTCTTGCAGAACAACTGGCTGCGTTTCATAGGATTTATGAAGGGGCGGGCTATCCTGTGATGGAAGTGTCTGCCCTTACAGGGGAGGGTATTGATGAATTAAGAAAGATAATTGCCGATGCGCCGCAGCCATACCAGGCGTTGTTTTCAGGTGTGTCTGGAGTGGGCAAATCCTCTCTTATAAAGGCACTTGACCCATCGCTTGACCCACGTGTCGGAGTGATTTCAGATGCCCATCTTCAGGGCCGGCACACAACTACTTTCTATGAAATGTACCGCCTTTCATCAGGCGGATTCATCATCGATACTCCTGGCATCAGGGGCTTCGGGCTTGTGGATGTCGCTCGGGAAGAGATTGCGCTATACTTCCCTGAAATGCTGAAAGCTGCGGCAAATTGCCGTTTTGCACCTTGTACCCACACACACGAGCCGGGATGTGCGGTGAAAGAGGCTGTGGAGAACGGGGAAATCAGTTATGAGAGATACACATCCTATTTGGGAATGTTGGAAGAGGAAGGGAAGTACCGTTAGGAGATGAAAGCAATCAATTCACAGATACTCAAGCTTGCCATCCCAAGCATTTTCGCCAATATCACGGTCCCTATTGTGGGAATGGTGGATATCGCAGTGGCGGGACATCTGAGCCTTTCCGGGGCGGGAGGGGCTGCTACGGCAATTGGAGCCATCGCTGTGGGCACTATGCTCTTCGACCTTCTTTATTGGAATTTCGGTTTCCTTCGTGTAGGAACCGGTGGTCTTACTGCCCAGTCTTTCGGAAAAGGTGACATCAGGGAATGCTCGAAGGTGCTTTGCCGCGCCCTGTCGATTGCCTTCGGATGTTCCCTTCTTCTGATTGCTATCCAGTGGTTATTCGTCAAGGCGGCGTTCGTTTTCGTGGATTGCACCCCGGAGGTCGAAATCCTTGCAGTGCAGTATTTTTATATCCGTATCTGGGCTGCCCCGGCAACCCTTTCACTAATGGCTCTGAAAGGATGGTTCATAGGAATGCAGGATAGTGTTTCTCCGATGATTACGGACCTGACTGTCAATCTGATGAATGTCGTTATGAGTATTTTCCTTGCCCTTGGAGCCGGCAGTTGGGCTGGAATGGGATTCAGCGGAATCGCGGCAGGAACTGTGATTGCCCAATATTCCGGTTTGCTCTGTGCGTTCCTTCTCCTGTTTTTCAAATATAGGAAGCGTCTTTCCGGAACGATGACATCCGGGGATTTCCGTGCACTTTTCCGTGGTGGCGAGACAAGGCAGTTCTTTGTGATGAATGCCGACCTTTTCGTTCGTTCTCTCTGTTTCATAGCGATTTACATCGGTTTTACCGCTATATCTGCGCATTATGGGGACCTTCTTCTTGCCGTGAGTTCCATCCTTATGAAACTTTTGATGATATTCTCATATTTCACGGATGGGTTCGCCTATGCCGGTGAGGCTCTCACAGGAAGATTCATCGGGGCGAAAGACAAGAAAATGGTGACTGAGACTGTCAAATGGACATTCGTCTGGAGTATGTCGATAGCGGTTGGATTTATGGCGCTTTATCAGTTCGGCGGGGTGTGGCTCCTTCGTCTTATGACTTCTGACAAGGAGGTCATTTCTATGGCTTGGGATTTCCTTCCGTGGCTCCTGCTTATGCCTGCCGTGGGCTGCGCCGCCTTTACTTGGGATGGGATTTATATCGGCGCCGTGGCTTCCAGGCAGATGCGCAATTCGATGCTCTGGGCCACCCTCGGCTTCTTCCTCACTTTCGCTGTGGGTATCCTGATTCTCAATGCCTCCGCTTCCGGACTTGTCGCTCCGGTCGCATCCGCTTCCGGCGCACCTCTGGCTGACCTCGCCTCGTCTCTGAATACTTCCGCTAATTCAGTCCTGTCCTCCCCGGAGGCATCCATCGCTCCTGAACAGCCAGCCCCATCTGCTCCGTCAGGTGCCTCCCGCCACAATGTAATCGCCATCCACATCCTGATGGCAGCCTACTTCGTCCACCTCCTCGCCCGCACCCTCTATCTCTCAATCAGATATAAGAAAACTATCTACCATTTCGAGCGCCGGTAAAACTACCTTGTCATTTCGGGCGAGCATAAGAATGCCCTTGTCATTTCGAGCGAGCGAAGCGAGTCAAGAAATCTTATTTGAACAAATCATCCAAAGTAATACCGATATTTACTACCCTATTGTGAATTGACTCTCCCAGTCCAATTGTCGTGACAAGGACCATCATAAGTGAGTGTGAGGGTTTATGGTTTTTTGATGCTTTGAAAGCATCAAGTTTGTCAAGCAGTTTTTTCTCTTAATCTGATGTTATATAGTATTCGTTTTCCGAGAATTTCATTTCGCATATATAATCTGTCCGTTGATCGGCAGATGGGATTATCATATCAATTTGTACGGATTTTCCGTCAGGACATTGCCCTCTCCAGCAATATTCTCCTCCAGTTGAATTGAATCTCAGCCTTTCCTGCAACTGCTTTATATGAGTGGAACATAATATCTCGAATGTGCGTCCCGCCCAACTGTCATATTCTCCGGATCTCTGGAATGAGTTCCATCCGCCTTTGGATCGATCTTTTTTTACAAAATTTAAATAAAATAGCGAGAAGTAATCAAACAATTGATACACAGTCTCCTTCCTCTGGTCTCCATAACGAGGGTAGGATCGTATTATGCCGCAAGCCAAAAGATTATCTATCATTTTTGTGAATGTTCCACCACCTTTTTGCCCAGTTTCTTCCAACAACTCATTTCGAGTCATTCCGTAGAATTTCTTTCCTAATGCCTGAACGATATCTATATATTTTTCTGAAGATTGGAATAATCCGGTATATACATCCTGAAACTCCTGATCTATGGATTCGTTTGTAAAATAGAATTCGTTTATGTTCTGATTTAATGTTCTGTCAGGCTGCATACGGTCCATATAATATGGAATTCCACCAATAGCCATATAACATAGAGCTATTTCATAATCAGACATAAGAAAACCACGTTTGTGAAAATATTGCTTACATTCTCCGAGACAGAAAGGTGCCAGATACATTTTTTCAGTAACCCTGCTGTGCAAGCCTCCGTAGTCCCTTATAATGTTGTTAAGCATCCAACTTGTTGCAGAGCCGCAGACTATGAGAAGAATATTTCTTTGTTTGACTGCCCAATTGTTCCAGAAATATCCTAATTCCTCAATCAATTCGGACGAGTGAGTGCCGGCAAGCCAGGGAAGCTCATCAATGAATATAATCTTTTTACCCTCTTTGCCGTCGTTAAGCAATTTTTTCAAAAGGTCAAACGCCTCCATCCAATCTTCCGGTTCTTTGTATGAGGGATTCAGACCGTAATCAATCAGGCTTCTATAGAAATGTTTCAACTGTGTTTTTCTATAAGCCATTTCCTCCGACTCCTTATCGCCTTTTTTATAAATTCCGACAACGGAAAAAGACAGTTCAGATTTGAAAGCCTCGTCAATAAGATAAGATTTCCCCACACGTCTGCGACCATAGATTGCGAGAAATTCTGATTTTTCAGAATTGTATAGTCTTTTCAGAATTTCAATTTGTTTTTTTCGTCCTATGATATTATCTGTATTCATTTTCTCCTATGATGTTTTATTGCAAAAATACATTTTTTCAGGAAGAATACAAATGAAAGTCAGCCAAAATGTGCTGAAAATTGTTGTTTTGGCTGAGTTTTACTCATAGGCGGCATTGTAGCTATATTATTTGTAATTAATAATTTATACTAATTTATTAAATGAAAGTCAGCCAAAATGAATCAAAATATTGCATTTTGGCTGACTTTTATTGTTGGCGTAGGAATTATTCAACCTTCCAGTTTTCAAGCCGATGATTTTTTGTGGAGAAATTTGCACCAATCCTGAATACTTTGCGCCCATCGGCGAGGAAAGGCCATTCATATCCTTTTTCCTCAATCTGATCCAGGATCGGCACTCCCTTCCGGAACTGTACGGAATTCTGAGGGATGCGCTTTTCATAAAACAGTTCCGCAATACTGCGCACTTTATCCTGGATCTGGAATAAAAATGACAGATCCAGAGGAGTATTGTTCCGGAAAACATAATCCACATTTGCATCAAGATATCCGCATAATGTATCCACAACATTTCCGTCCAGTTC
>JBJEBO010000516.1:0-5690 GCA_051870155.1 Candidatus Cryptobacteroides sp. | reverse complement strand
ATGATGCTCGTGAAACGTGATTCTTCTGATGGGGAAGACCTTGATATAGAAACTATTAAACATATATTTAACAAATAATATATTATGGAAAATTTTGAAAGACAGTTGAAAGAACAGATTATAGAAGCATTGAACCTTGAAGGGATGACTCCTGAAGACATCAATACGAATGACCCTCTTTTCGGAGATCAGGGACTCGGGCTCGATTCGATTGATGCTCTTGAGCTGATTGTGATAATGGAAAAGAATTATGGAATCAAGCTTACCGACCCATCAAAAGGAAAGGAGATTCTTCAGTCGGTAGGAACGATGATGGAGTACATACAGGCAAACAGCACGAAGTAGAAGTGACAAGAAAGAGAATATTTGTTACCGGCTTCGGCATAGTTTCTGCCCTCGGAATTGGGGCGGATGAGCATTTAGCGGCCCTTCACAACCAAAAAAGCGGCATCAGCGAGATGAGATTTCTTCAATCTGTCCACAAAGACCTTCCTGTTGGGGAGGTGAAGATGACGAATGAGCAGATTTGTGAGGCTATTGGCATTGGATTGGACTACAGGTTCACAAGGACGTCTCTGTTGGGAACTCTCGCTTTGAAGGGCGCTTTGGAAAATGCCGGAATTGATTATGGCACAGACGGTCACATATCCCTGATTTCAGGAACGACGGTCGGCGGTATGGATAAGAGCGAAGAGTTTTTTTCCGGATGTATGCTTGATGGTGCGGATGTGGATTTCATCAAGAGGCACGATTGCGGCATTACTACGGAATTTGCATTGGACTTATTCCGCTGTTTCGATCAGACCACGACTGTTTCCACTGCGTGTTCATCCGCTGCGAATGCAATAATTTTCGGAGCCAACCTGTTAAGGACGGGGAGATATGAAATTGCAGTGGTAGGAGGAAGCGAGTGTATTTCCAAGTTTCATCTCAATGGATTCAATTCTTTGATGATCTTGGATAAGGAGCCTTGCCGGCCGTTTGATGCATCCAGGGCCGGACTCAATTTGGGTGAGGGGGCGGCATATCTCGTCCTTGAATCTGAGGATTCGGTTCTCAGACGTGGCGTGAAGCCGTTGTGTGAGTTGAAGGGTTATGGCAATGCCTGTGACGCATATCATCAGACTGCATCGTCCCCGAATGGTACAGGTGCTTGGATGGCAATGAGCAAGGCATTGAAGGATAGTGGTTTGGATTCGTCTGAAATTGATTATGTCAATGCCCACGGAACAGGAACACCGAACAATGACCTGAGTGAAGGCATTGCATTGGAAAGGGTGTTCGGAAAGGGGAACGTACCTCCTGTGTCATCTACAAAGGCATATACAGGGCATACAACGAGCGCCTCCGGTGCAATTGAGGCGGTTATTTCCATTTTGGCATTGAGAAACTGCTTCTATCCGGTCAATTTGAATTTTAAAACCCGCATTGAAGGGCTTTCTTTCGACCCGGTGACTTGTGAAACTCCTGTCAGGGAATTGAGAAATGTGCTATCCAATTCGTTTGGTTTTGGGGGCAATGATTCTTCTGTGATTTTTTCAAAGGTAGGGGAGGAAATGTGATGGTATATATCAATTCTTTTGCACAAATATCGAATCAGAAGCCGCTTGAGATGGATTTTTTCAAGAATCCGGTTCCGTGCGATTCACTTGTCTGCAAGGTGGAGGAGGCTGACTACAAACAGTTTCTTGCTCCGATGGCTGCAAGGCGTATGGGCCCAATCCTTAAACGGGCCGTGGCTGTGACAGACACTGCATTGAAGCTTGCATCTTTAGAGAAGCCCGATGCCATCGTTTGCGGAACAGGATTGGGTTGTATAGACAACACCGAAAAATTCCTCAAAGCGATGATAGAAAATGATGAAATGTGTCTTCAACCGACTTTTTTCATCAATTCCACCCATAATACAATAGCCTCGCAGATAGCTTCTTACTTGAAGTGCAACGGATATAACAGTACATATTCACATTTGGGAATATCATTTGAAAACGCCCTACTTGACATTCTGATGCAAATGGAATTGGGGGAGATCGGGACAGCCGTGGCGGGGGCTTTCGATGAGAAGTCGCAGATGTTTCTGGATCTTTTCATAAAGGTTGGATATTCTTTCGCACCTTTGGGGGAATGTGCGGTGTCTGTAGTCTTGGGAAAGGAGAGGTCTGATGCTTCCAAATGTAGATTGGATGATGTTGATATCATACGTTCATCGTCCGGGGGGCGTGTATGTGACAGGCTTCGTTCATTTCTTAAGAAAAATGGGCTTGAACCTTCCGGAATAAACTGCATTGTAACGGGACGAAACGGAGATAAAAGATTTGATGGAGCTTATGATGCTCTTATCAATGATGTTTTTGGACAGGATATGTTCCAATGCCATTACAAGCATATTTTCGGGGAATCGTTCACCGCTTCCGCTTATGGACTTGTAACGGCGGCAGAGATGTTGGCGGAAGGTGTTGTGCCTCAGCCATATATATACGGAGGATGCGAGAAATTCGATGATTTGGAGACCATTCTTCTGATTAATTCATTCAAATCTCTCGATTGGTCTTTTGTTTTGCTGAGAAAAATGTAACTTTCTTGGTTTTTACAGAAAAATAACATCTTATGAACTGGCAATTGATAATACTTTCTGTACTCCAAAGTGCACTTCTTGCAGGAGGGCAGATTCTGTTGAAAATTTCTATGCAAAATATGCCACATTTCCAGTGGACCTGGGAATGTATCAAGGCATATCTGCTCAATTTCTGGTTTCTCCTTACAGGAATATGTTTTGGTGCGGCGACAGCACTTTGGATGTATCTTATCAAGAATTATCCTTTGAGCCAGGCATATCCTTTGACAAGCCTTGCTTATGTCTTCGGGCTCCTTGCCGCAATCGTCGTTTTTCACGAGACTGCCGGATTTGAGAAATGGTTGGGGGTAATCTTGATTCTTTTGGGAGCGTTTTTCCTTACTAAACAATAGAAAATGAGACGTTTATATATAATTGGAGCATTGTTGTTCCTGCCATTGTTCCTGTCAGCACAGACTCAGAATCCACAGGAGCAGGAATTGTTGCGCAAAATCGCGGAAACATCATCGGCAATGACCTCATTTTCCGCCGATTTCAAACAGGTAAGGGAGGTCTCCCTTCTTGATGAGCCGGCAGTGTCCACAGGTCAGATGCAATACAGGAATGACGGTCGGATATTGTGGAGATATATTACTCCGTCGGCATATCAGATTGCGTTTACTCCAACGGAGGTCAGAATCAACAAAGGTACGGATAGCCAGGTTATGGGTCTGGATGACAATCCGTTCTTCGGACAGTTGAGGACTCTTCTCCTGGGAATAATGACTGGGGAGCAATTGACCGGAGACGGGAAGTTCCAGATTTCCATCGTCAGGATCAATCCGGAAATCGTTGTAAGGATGGTTCCTCTCCAGCGTCAGATAAAGAGGATGTTCTCGGAGATGCTCATCTCATTTTCTCCTGAAAACTATGTGGTTTCTAATGTTGTAATGAAGGAAACAGACGGAAGTTCCACAACCATCATCTTTTCATCCGTCAAGGTGGAGTAATTTATTATGTTTGAAAATCTTTATAAGGTAATATCTTCAAATAAGGATGGTTCCACATATCATTTTGATGTGGAACTTGATGCCGCACATCAGATATATGGTGCCCATTTCCCTGGTAATCCGATTACACCGGGAGCGTGTCAGCTTGAAATGTTGAGGCAGCTTGCCTCTGAGGCAAGCGGGAAGGACTTGGCTGTCTTGGAAGTCCGGAGCATTAAATATCTGAATGTCATCAATCCTGTGAAAACACCTGAGGTTGAGGTCGAACTTGATTTGACGGAAGACGGAGAAGAGGGAAAGATAAAATGTTCCGCAAAAATCAAGGCCGAAGAAATTATTTTTACAAAAGCGATAATGAATTTAGAGTAATTAGGATAAAATGAGCAGAATCTGCATAGTCATACCGACTTACAACAACAGTGGGACTGTCGCGAAAGTGATAGAGTCCTCTCTAAAGCAGTGCAAGGATGTTTATGTGGTGAGTGACGGTGCAGATAAAGCCACTGTGGATGAAATCCTTAAATTCGGAGACAGGATTCGTTTCTTGGGATATACCCCGAATCGCGGGAAAGGCTATGCACTCAAGACTGCATTCAGACAGGCCCGACTGGATGGATTTGATTATGCCATAACCTTGGATTCCGACGGACAGCACTTTGCAGAGGATATTCCAATGTTCGTGGATGCCATTGAGGCGGGTAATGGTGAGTTGTTTGTGGGCAGCAGATGCCTTCAAGCGGAGAATATGCCTTCCGGAAACACTTTTGCCAACAAGTTTTCCAATTTCTGGTTTATGGTGCAAACACTGCATCGTCTTCCGGATACCCAAACAGGCTTCCGTGCCTATCCATTGGACAAGGTTGCCAAGCCTCTGACCAACAGATATGAGGCTGAATTGGAGATGCTTGTAAGGTCGGCCTGGAGAGGAGTCAGCATCGTTCCGGTGAAAATCAGGGTCTATTATGCCCCGGCATCAGAGAGGGTGTCGCATTTCAGGAAAGGCAAGGATTTTACCCGCATTTCCATACTCAATACTGTCTTGAGCCTTGCCGCTTTGGTATATGGCTGGCCGTCAATGTTGTACCATAAAATCAAAGGATAATTATTATGGTGAAAATCTTTATGTCAATATATGATTTCCTAAGGAATCGCCGTGGCTTGATGTGGGGGCTTCTTTTTGCTACGGTCATTCTGTCCGTAATTGGGGCGACGAGGATGACTTTCAAGGAAGACATCCTGGACTTTTTGCCTTCCGACAAGGAAAACAGGGATGTAAATTGGGCATTCTCACATATAGGAGCTGCAAACAAGGTGGTGATAACCATCTCTCCTTCAGAGGATTCGGAAAATGATCCATATTTGCTGATGGATGCAGTCGATTCTCTTGAGAAAATGATCCATCGTCACGTTCCGGCCGAACTTATAAAATCAATCTTTGCAAGAGCTGATATGGACAAGGTCGGGGAGGTAACGGATTTCATAGTTGACAATCTTCCATATTATCTCACGGATGCTGAATATTCCAAGTTGGATTCCTTGCTTGCCGTGGGCTCTCTGGACAACGAGTTGATGGCTGCGCGTACTATCGTTGCGTCTCCTGCAGGCGGAATGATGAAGGGAATATTGGTGAAAGACCCTCTTTTTCTATCCTCTTCGAGATTGAAAATGCTGGAATCGTTCAAATCTGAAAATTCATTCAGAACGGTTGACGATTATATTTTCACAGCAGACGGAGATGCGTTGGTCACTGTGGACCTTTCGTTCGGAACGGGTGATACCGGAAGTGCGGGAATCTTCGTCAAGACTATGGACAAGGCTCTGGAGTGTACCAAAGCAGCAATGGAGGACCGTGTTGAACTTGATCCCCTTGGATCCGTTTATATCGCATACACGAATTCCTCCCAGATCAAGACGGACAGCATTATCTCTGTGGTGATAGCCGTCCTTCTCATTGCTTCTCTTCTGATATCTTTCTTCAAGAGTTTCAGGAGCATAGTCCTGGTTGGAGCCACCATTCTCTATGGATTTCTGATCGCCTTTAGCCTCACTTCGCTCATAATGGGTGATATTTCCTTGATAGTCATTGGAATAGGGGCTGTCATCATAGGCATAGCTGCGAATTATCC
>JBJEBO010000515.1:0-5714 GCA_051870155.1 Candidatus Cryptobacteroides sp. | reverse complement strand
ATCTCCAACGGTAAGAACATTTTCTGGCAGGTAAAGAACTATCTCACCTACGCCAACAATTGGGGAAAGCACAACCTCACCGCAATGCTCGGACAAGAGTGCTGGGAATCAAGATGGGAGAGCACAAGCATAGAGAATACCAACCTTCCTTCTGACGAAGTACATAATCCTGCCCTCGGAACAGGCAAACCGACGATTAGTTCCGGTTTCGGAAGTTCAGCAATGGCTTCATTCTTTACCCGTGAGACCTATAACTACGACAACCGCTACTATGTGACCTACACTTTCCGTTATGACGGTTCTTCAAACTTCGGTCCGGACAACCGTTGGGCAGGCTTCCACTCTGTAGCAGCTTCCTGGAGATTCACTAATGAGAAATTCTTGAAGAACGCAAAGGACTGGTTCAGCAACGGTAAACTCCGTCTCGGCTGGGGACAGACCGGTAACGCCAACATCGGAGGATATGCCTGGGGTTCAGCCATAAGCAAAATGCCTTCCGGACTCGGAATGGGTTATAAACCATCCAATATTGCCAACACAGCAATCCGTTGGGAGTCACAGGAACAGTATAACGTCGGTCTCGACCTCGGATTCTTCCAGGACAGACTCAACCTCACCATCGATGCATACTACAAGAGGTCTGACGATATGTTGATGTCAATGCAGCTTCCTTCATATATGGGAACCCAGGGTAATGGTTCATCTGCCCTCGCTGCTCCTAAAGGAAACTATGGAAGCATCCTCAATAAAGGTCTTGAAATCACCATCGACGCTCATCCTTTCGTAGGAGAATTCCAGTGGGACAGCAACTTCCAGATTTCATTCAACCGCAACAAACTTCTCTCACTCTCTGGTACAGAGAATGCTTCCCTCATCGGTTATGGTCAGTGGAGCGACGTAGTCTGCGTTTCTGAAGTAGGTAAATCCCTCTATAATTTCTATGGATATGAGGTAGAAGGAGTATATGAGTCTTATGACGACATTCTCAATTCACCGCGTGCTGAGAAATATCCTGAAGACGGAGTGTTCAACAAGGCAAACACCGTTTGGGTGGGAGACCTTAAATTCAAAGATATCAGCGGTCCTGACGGAGTTCCTGATGGAAAGATTGATACATACGACCGTACTGACCTCGGTTCACCACTTCCGATTTTCACATTCGGTTGGACCAATACCTTCCGTTACAAGAATTTCGACCTCAGCCTCTTCCTCAACGGAAGCTATGGTAACAAGGTGCTCAATTACAACTCAATAATGCTTACCCATATGAACAGTCCGTGGACCAATCAGATTAATTCTGTTGCAAACAGGGCACAACTCGTCCCTATTGATGCAGACAAGGTCTATGAGGACGGATCGGCTTGGTATAATGATATCACAAATGTCAGGGTGGCAAACACCGGTACAAAGACTCCGCGTGCTTCTATAAGCGACCCTAATGACAATGACCGAATCAGCAGCCGCTATGTTGAGGATGGTTCATATCTGAGAATCAAGAACTTGACCCTCGGTTACACCTTCCCTAAGAAGTTGATTGAAAAAATCAGGATTGAGAACCTCCGTCTCTATGTCAATGTCCAGAACCTCTATACTTTCACCAAGTATTCAGGCTATGACCCTGAGGTCGGTGCTTCCACCCAGGATTCAACAGGTTTGACTTATGGTGTGGACAACGGACGTTATCCTTCACCTACTATGTATTCATTCGGACTGAACATCACTTTCTAAATCGAGGAATAATATGAAAATCAATAATATAATGAAATTTATGACGGTCGGGGTGCTTGTCCTGGGACTTTGCTCCTGCCAGAAATTCCTCAACCGTCCGACAGAAGACAACTACAATGTCGATAATTTCTATTTGAACAACGAGCAGTGTATCCAGGGTGTGAACTATCTCTATAATTCCCCTTGGTATGACTTCCAAAGAGCCTTCATCAAGGTTGGTGAGGTTATGTCAGGTAATATGTATATGGGCAATTGTCCATACCTTGATTTCACCACCAACAGTACAGACCAGGACCTTGTAAATATGTCCTATTCCCTCTGGGCTGTCAATGGACACGCCAACACCGTGATAATGAACATCCGCAATTCCAATGGACCTTCACAGGCTGTGAAAGACCAGTGCATCGGAGAAGCCCTCACCCTCAAGGCCCTCGCATACTTCTTTATGGTGCGTACCTTCGGTGAAGTTCCTATTATTCACGACAATACAGAAGTCCTCACTTCCGGAGAGTACAACAATGTCTATAAGGTGACAAGAGAGAATGTATATGAATATATCATCCTCACCCTCGAAAAGGCTATGAGTCTTCTTCCTAAGAAGACATCCGGATTTGATATGCGTATAGACTATTATGCAGCAGAAGGACTTCTTTCAAAGGTATATCTTACAAAGGCAGGCGTTTCCGGTTCACTCAATCAGGAAGACCTCATTAAGGCAAGGGATTATGCAAAGGATGTGATTTTTAACTCCGGCAGAAGCCTTACTCCTGTTTATTCAGATATTTTCCGCCTTTCTTCTTCTGTTTATAACCAGACAGGCGAGCCTCTCATCAGCTGGATGTGGGCAGGAGGACGTAATCCATGGACAGAACAGAACACCCTTCAGTCTGACCTCGGAATGGTAGGTTTCTCTGAGACTGCTGACCTATGGGGAGGTTGGGGTGGTCCTTCAGTTGACCTTATGGATGATTTCGGAACAGACCCGCTCCTCGATCCTCAGGAAAGACTTAAGACAGATTTCGACTCACGCCGCAAGGCTACTATGATGATGGCCGGCGATGTTTATGAATATTTCTGGACAGACAAAGGTGGTTTCGACCTTCTTCGTTTCATCTATGATGTGGATAATTATGGCAAAGGTGGTCCTAACGGAGTGTTCCAAGGACCTTGTGGAGCCCAGAACGTAAAGCATCTTTATGGAAATGTTTATGACCACGAGCAGGCTCTTGGCTACGCTCCTGATAATATGGCCTATGAACTTCCTACCCATATCCTCCGTCTTTCCGATGTATATCTGATTTATGCCGAGGCTGCCCTCCTCACTGGAGATAACGCCACCGCACTCGAATATGTCAACAAGGTACGCGAGCGTGCTTACGGCAAATATTTCGAGACTTATGGCAAACTTACTTCAGTTACTTGGGCTGATATTTGGAAAGAACGTCGTCTCGAACTCGCAGGTGAGGGAGACCGTTGGTATGACTTCGTCCGTCGTTCATACTATGATATGAGCGCCACTATAGCAGAACTCAAGGCACAGCGCAGAAACGAGATGTATTCTTATGGAAAGCCTTGCGAGAACTATTTCAAGACCGGCTTCAATCTTGAGACAGCGAAATGGGACTACAGCGCAGCCGAATGGACCGTCGATCCTACTGTTACTTTCTACAACAACACCAAGGCGGCTCCAAACGTTACTGCTTCTTCATTCACCCTTCCTTTCCCTAACGAGGATGTGGTCTTCAACCCTCATCTTCTCGAACCTGCTGTGGAAGTTGATATCCGTGCAACCTATAGTTATGACTTTTAATAGATTATAGAATATGAAACCATCAATGAAATATATAAAGAGTCTGGCACTCGTTCCGGTCATCGCCCTCGGCTTGGCTTCCTGTCAGGACCAGCCGGATGCCTTCAGGCAGGCTGACGGAGTGCCGGTGCTCCACTATGTGAGATATGTGGATCAGGATGTCCTCATCACTCAGGCGTTTATGGAGGAAACCGTATGCCTCGTGGGTGACAACCTCCGCAGCATCAACCAGCTCTGGTTCAACGACCAGAAGGCTGTGCTCAATACAAGTTATATGACCGACAACACCCTCCTCGTGAGCGTGCCTAAGGAAATGGCGGTTGTTGAAACTGACAAGATTTATATGATTACCGCTGCAAAGGACACCGTAACATTCGATTTCAAGGTTCTTCCTCCTGCTCCGATTATCAGATCTATGTCCAACGAATGGGCTGCTCCTGGAACTGTCGCTTCCCTTTATGGAGACTATTTCATCGGCACTGAAGAGAATCCTGTCGTAGTGGAATTCCCTAACGGTGAGGTTACTGACTTCAAGAAAGTGTCCAAGACTGAACTCCAGTTTGTGATTCCTGAGACAGCCGTCGAGGGTAAGATCAAGGTTACTTCTATTTCAGGAACAGCTGCTTCATCATTCCACTATCGTGATAGCCGTGGCATTATCACCAACTTCGACGGTGCTACCGATGTAGTGCCTCAGGGATGGAACATCAAGGTTCAGTACAAGACCGAAGGCGGTGTTGACGGACAATATGTGGAACTCGGTCCGAGCACCCTTGACGAAGATGGTGGATGGAACGAGGAACTCAAACTTCCATTCTGGTGCGGTAACTGGAACGGCGATCCTATGAGCATAACCTCAGGTGCCGGTGTGCCGATTTGCAACTTCATTGATATGACCAACTATTCTACAATGGCATTCAAGATGGAACTTTGCATCCCTAAGGAGAATCCTTGGTCTTCTGGCGCAATGCAGATTGTGTTCACAAATGCCGAGACCTGTGCAAATGATTCTTGGCAGAACAACACATACATCCAGCCTGACGCAGGTCTTTGCCGCGCCCTCTACATCCCTTGGAAGGATACAGGTTCATTCGACACCAATGGAGAATGGATTACGGTTACCATTCCTATTTCCGACTTCAAATACAATGCGGACGGAACTCTTGGAACAGTTCCTCTCCAGAGCCCTAAGGATTTCGCCTCATTGGTAATCTGGCCTTGGAATGGTGGCGTTGCAGGAACGGAATGTAACCCTATCTTCAGATATGACAATATCCGAGTAGTTCCTAATAAATAATCTTTAATGGACTTAGAAATTATGAAAAAATCAAAAATATTATCAGCACTTGCATTTGCGTGCCTGACAGTCCTTGGATTGGCCGGTTGTACCCGTGAGGAACTCAATACGGACCAGTTGAGCGAGGATCAGGTGAAATTGGGTGCAATCGCTCCAAACCCTGTCGCACGCGGAGGTGCACTCCGTATCGTCGGAAGTAACCTGCAGAAAGTTCAGCAGGTGGAGATTCCGGGCGTTGATCCTATCACTGACATTGAAGTGGTTTCATCAGGTCGTGTTTCCGAAATCCGTGTGATTGTCCCTGTCGAGGGACCGGAAATCGGTCCTGTCTCAATCGTTGCCGATGGTTGTAAATACACTTCAAAATGTGACCTTTCATATTCTGAACCAATCGTCTTCGATGGTTTCTCACCTGCTTCCGCAATGCCTGGTGATGTGATTACCTTCAAGGGAGACTATATGAACAACATCCGTCAGGTCATCTTCGCCGGAGATGCCACTGTGACCGAGTTCGAGTCCCAGACCCGTCACGAGCTTAAGGTGAAAGTTCCTTCAACGGCAATTACCGGCAAGGTGATTCTCGGTGACGTGGATGAAAGCAACAACCCTGACGGCAAGGTTTCCAACCTCTTCTATTCAGAAAAAGAGCTCGCAATCGGCGATCCTAAGGTCAATACCAAGGCTTATGGCGTGGTGAAAGCCGGATCTGAAATTACTGTAACAGGTTCTTATCTCGATATGATCGAAGCCGTGAGATTTGGTGAAGTTTATACTGGATTTATTGCTTCAGAGGATGGTAAGACCCTTAGGACCAATGTTCCTGATACTGCTGTTGACGGAGAGCTCTCCCTCTTCTCTTATGAAGGAAAAGAATTCAAG
>JBJEBO010000514.1:0-5735 GCA_051870155.1 Candidatus Cryptobacteroides sp. | reverse complement strand
CCCTATGGGAAGGAAGGTCCTTGACCTGTTCATCGGCGCGCTGAAATCCCTCTACGGAAGTTTCGGATATGATGCGCACACAGGACTGCCCACATTCAACATTATGCTCGGAGACATAGTCAGTCCGGAGACGACGCTTGAGGAACTTTTCCGCTTCCTCGAAGAAGCCGACAGACCCTGCATATTGACCATAGATGAATTCCAGCAGATAGGGAGATATCCGGAGAAGAATGTGGAGGCCCTGCTCAGAACATACATACAGAAAATGGGTAACTGCAGCTTCATCTTTGCCGGGAGTGAACGTCACTCGCTCGAAAATATGTTCAATTCACCATCCAGGCCATTTTACAATAGCGTGGGACATATGTACCTGGATCGTATAGAGAAGACGAAATATGTTGATTTCATCATCGAAAAATTTAGGGAATGCGGAAGGACAGTACCGGAGGACATTTGCGGATTTGTCTATGACCTGTTTGAGGGACACACATACTACATTCACCAAACGATGCACGATGTTTTCGCCAGACAAAAGGAGGTCACTCGAGAACTGGTGCTTGACACCATAAAACAAATCCTCTCCGACCGGGAACACTATTATATGAATCAGATGTCTTTCCTCAGTCTCGCGCAGAAGGAAGTCCTGATAGCTGTTGCAAAGGAAGGTGATGCTTTCGGACTTACATCAGCGGCGTTCATCAGAAGACACGCGTTGCAGTCTGCAAGTTCCGTGCAGAACGCCCTGAAAACACTCCTTGCGAACCAGACTCTAACATATAGCCAGAAAGATGGGAAAAAAACATACTCAGTCGCGGACAGATTCTTCCGGATGTGGATCAATCAAGTTTACTGACCTATACAAAAGCACATAACCAACAAAAGAGGCTTGCCAAAACAGCAAGCCTCTCTTGTATGTAAACCGGACCCGGGAAGGTCAGCGTGGGTGTTATTGTTATTGTATTTTATAAACCTGCCTCAGAACGAGGCAAGCGAATGCTGTGCCTTTGCCTGATCCGGTAAAATAAGATTATTCTGCGTATTTATACAATACAGGAAGTGAATATTGTTCATTGCCACTCTTATCAACATAGCATCTGAAATAATTTCCACCATTGCTATAGAGATAATAAGTAGCATCTTTTCCTGCAACTGAGCCAGAAATCTTTACTCCGTCAGCAGTATATTCAAAATCAACATCATATGGGTTGTCAGAAAGAAGACATCCATTGTGCTGCATTCCGAAATATTTTCCACCAGGCAGTGTAATCATATACTTTCCATTATTCTTTGCAACAGACACGGCAGCCGCATTCACTTCAGAAGAAGAAGCTATGGCATCATTTTCTATTGTTACAGATACAGTAGCATTCAGATCTTTCGATCCTGATTCCAGAGTTGCATGTGCACTTGTTCCAAAGACGATAAGATACTTACCTGTCCAGTCTGCAGGAGCTGAAGTCACTTTTACATATTTGCCTCCTTCAGTGTCTCCGCCACCAGGATTCTCTGAACCGCTCTCGTGTGAAACATAGAATGCAGAACCTGCCTGATTGAGACCATTGTAGCTTGCTTTGTGAGCTACGATAGTGATGGTGTCACCCTCTTTTACTCCGAGTTTTCCGAACTCCTTCTTTGGACCGCCCCATCCGCTGACTACACCGTAAACATATACGTTTCCGGTTTCGTCCTCGATGGCGAAGTTACCATAAGTCTCAAGGTCAAACTTGGTGTTTGCCTCTGAGCTCTTGATAACCTTACCAGTAAGACGATACCATGTATCTGCATCATCAGCAAGCGCCTTGAATGAAGCAACATCGATGTCTTTCACGTCAATCCTCTTCTCAACAGTGACATTCTTCATCTGAGGTGCTCCATTGTATGAGGTCTTAGGACCAACTACTGTAATAATGTCACCTTCCTCAACACCTGAAGCAGCGAAATCGTTTGTTCCATATACATAAACCTCACCTGTATAGTCCTTGATATAAAGGTTACCATATTGGGTATTGGCAACTTTTGAAACATAACCAGTGATACGATACTGAGTGTCACCATCTTCAGCGGCATTGATTACAGATGCAGTAGTCTCGATGATAGCACCTTCCTGAACGAATTCATAATATACCTTTGAAGAACCTGAAGTGAAGTCAATCTGACCTTTGCGGTCACCACCTGCGTTAGGGAAGAGTTTCACTGTAACGACAGCTGTGTCAGCAGGGTTGGTTTCTATCTTGCTTGGAACACCGGCGATGGTCTTTACATCAACAACTGATGCCCAATCCCTGTATTCAGCAGGAACAGAAGGGTTGAAGTTACTGCCCTTGTAAGCCACCTTCACGTCAAACTCGCCACCTTCAATAGGATAAGTCTGAGACTCTGTGAGAACCTTGGCAAGAGACTTGGTAATCTTGATTACTGTAACATTTACGAGCTCAATAGTAGAACCATAAGTAGTCTTTGGACCCTCAACTTCCACAACATCACCTACCTCAAGTCCGAGGCTTGTGAAGTTCTTCTCAGCACCTTTTGCATCGAGGGTACCGTAGATATAAATCTCTCCGGTGCCGTCGTTAAGATACCAGTTGCCATAAGTGGTGTTGGCGATTGCAGTACAAGTACCTTTAGTCCTATATGTCTTACCATCAGGACCTGCAATAATCTCGGCACAAGTTGCACTTGAAGCCTCAAGAGAGCCCTGGCGTACACGGAGAATCTGGGTATTGCTTCCTGCCTTGATCTGAATGTCAATCTCCTGACCATTGGCTGAAGCAGCAGCAGAGAAAGTGATATCATACTCACCAGCCTCGCCTGACATCTTTGAAGCTGCAGAAAGCCAAGATGGAGTCCTGCTGGTCTCATTGCCGTCCTTGTCAGTTTTTACCACTTCAGGCCAAGCATTGGTAACAACAAATGCCCAATCTTCAGTTGCAGTGAGTTTTACAGTCACGCTACCTCCATTCTCAGGAATGGAAAGATAGGTCTTGTCCAATTTGATATTGTCGTATGAGCCGGTAGGCTCATCCTTGGTACATCCTGCGAACAGAAGTACGGAAGACAGTATGATTGAGAATAAATATTTTAGTTTCATAATAAGCTATCACATTAATTAGTTGAACATATATTTGATTCCCACTGAAGCATACCAGCACTGTCCGATTGCAGGGTTTGGAGTGAATACCTGAGTAGAACCGCTTACAGCCTTAGGTGTTGAGAATACAGGATATCCTTCAGCATCAGTCTTTTCATACTTGAGGATACGTCCTGAGTTCAAATCAGAGTTCATAGTCTTGCTGACTCCCCAATTGCTGTTGAACAAGTTGAGAATGTTCTTGATATCAACGCTCAACTGGATTGTATTCATAGAATTGCCTGACTTGATCCTGAAATCGTGCTTGTAGCTGAAGTCAATTCTGTGTACCCAAGGGTTGTAAACGCTGTATGCCTCTGCATACTTACCCTGATTCTTGCTAAGGTATTTGTCATTGTGGACAAATGCCATAAAGCGGTCACGGTCGCTGTCGGAAACGAAGCGGAATTCATTGTTTGCAACCTGTTCGTCAGTAGGGATATAAATAGCGTCGTATGAATATCCGTCACCGTTCATATCGTTGGCAAGCATATATGAGTAGTTGTAACCACCTCTCCAAGTCTCATAGATGAAGCTGAAGTGGTTGCCGCATTTGTCGCTGTGAGTGAGGGAAGCAACTACACGGTCAGGGGTAACATACTGAGAGTTGTGAAGTCTGATGTTGTTAGGACCTTCTGAAGTAGGAACATAAGTGAATGCAGACTCAGCAGCGGAACCAGGCATACCGGTAATTTCCTTTGAAGCTGTATGGGTATAGGCAGCCATAATGCTAAGACCCTTGATAGGACGCATATTCATAGTCACGCTTGCAGAGTAACCATATCCCTTGCTTGTGTTCTCAAGAACGAATGCCTTTGTGGTAGTTCTGAAATCTGAAGGATAAATAGGGCGGTTGTCAGCTCCGTTCCATCTTACGAATCCGTTCACAGGTTTCATAGACCAGTCTGAGATAGACACACCGTTGATGGTCTTGTTGTAGATTCCCTCTGCTGAAATAGAGAATGGGAATGAAGTAGGGAACTTGTAGTCAAGGGCGAGGGATGTCTTCCATACCTGAGGCATCTTGAACTTAGGATCCACTGCGGAGATTGATGAAGGTTTTGCACCTTGCTCAGGAGTAATGTCAGCTGGATAACCCAATGAGATGAGTTTGTCGAGGAGGGCCTGAGTAGTAGCCTTGCCATTGGCATCGGTTACAAGACCGCCTTTGAAATTGTCCATTCCACCCTCGATGCCGAGTTTCTTGAGGTTGTTTTCATTGAGCTGGGCCTGATACTGAATCATACCTGAGTTTGTAGGCATATTGGTGAAGAATACCAATGGAAGACGACCAGAGAAGAGACCTGTACCTCCACGGAGAGTGAGGCTCTTATCCTCTGTGATATTCCAAGAGAAGCCGACGCGAGGAGAGAAAGTGATGCTGGCAGTCGGCCATTTGCCTGTGTCGATGTGACGCTCATTGCCTTTCCTGTCATAATATGTAAGGTCAAGGATGGCGTTGTTGGTCATAAGGTCTTTGTTGTCGAAGAAAAGTCCGTCGATACGGAGACCATAGGTGAGTTTGAAGTTATCCTTAGGGTTCCATTCATCCTGGGCATAGATACCTGGCCTGTGGAACTGAACACGTGCTGCAGGACTCTTTTCTCCACCGTAACCATAAGTGAGGCAGACAACTTCAGGAGCGGCTCCGTTGATGAAGTCATCCACGCTTGCATAACGGTAATAACCTGTTCCGTTTCTCATATACTGGTTGTCAGCCATCTGATACTCATAGGTTACACCCATTGTGAGTTTGTGGTTTCCAGTATAATAGATGAGGTCATCCTTAAGATTGAAGACATTGTTATGAACGGCATTGTTCCAAGTGAAGAGCTCATAACCGAGAGCCATATACTGGGTGTTGGTGCCTGTTCCGTCCTGGATATCGATGAATGGGAACTCATCTGAGTTGGTTCCACGAACATCGTCAAGTTTTGAGAATGTAGCAAGGAACTGATTTGAAAGATTGTCGTTGATACGGCTGT
Source organism: Candidatus Cryptobacteroides sp. (assembly GCA_051870155.1). Lineage (GTDB taxonomy): Bacteria > Bacteroidota > Bacteroidia > Bacteroidales > UBA932 > Cryptobacteroides. The sequence continues at coordinate 623 of JBJEBO010000514.1, read as the reverse complement.
TGAGGTCAAGGGAAACAGTATGTACAATGTTGTTCATTGAATACATAGAGTTCGCGAACGACATTGAATAAAGGGAAGTACGACCGTATGCAGACCTTGTACCACCGTCCATTGAAGATGCGTTAGGAGCATTCCAAGCAGTGTTGTTGGTATAGTTGTAACGGATTGCGAGACGGTTGTCCTTGTTGATGTTCCAGTCGATACGTGCAAGAACCTTGATATTGCTCTGGTCTGCAGGGAAATCTGTGTAAGAACCTGTGTCATAGCCATATTTGTCCATCACGTGATTCTTTACCCTTTCCATATCGGCAACGGAAGCATAAGAGAGATATTTGGAATTGTCACCCACACCGTCCTCTGAAGCTCTCCAACGTACAGCCACTGTAGGAGTCTTGGCGTACTCGGCATTCACGAAGAAGAAGAGTTTGTTCTTCACGATAGGACCACCGAGGGTGAAACCATAGATGGTGTTGCGGTCTTTGTCACGTGCACCGGCAATCTCATTGCCAGCCACAGTGTTACCACGCATATTCTCGTTCCTGTGATAAACGTATGCAGAACCTTTGAAGGTGTTGGTACCTGACTTGGTGATGGCGTTCACACCACCGCCGATGAAGTTGGTC
>JBJEBO010000513.1:0-5741 GCA_051870155.1 Candidatus Cryptobacteroides sp. | reverse complement strand
TGACTGGGCCGTGATGAAATCCTATGTGGAGATTGGATGCTTTGAATGTGAGCAGCCCCCTTTCTCGATGATAGCCCCTTATTATAACCACGGTTTCTTCAATATGACCAATATGTACCGTGCTTCACATTGCCTTTACGGATGTTCCAAGGAATCTACTGACATAGCCATCTGTGGCAAGGTGCTGGCAGGGATGCCGGACATACCGATGAAAGACAAGAACCCGTTGGTCAAGATCAAGAATATGGTTCCTTTTATGAAACTTGTCTTTGGAGGAGAACGGGCCCGCAAAGGAATGGAGAAGGTCGTAAACTCCATCAAGTTCAATCTGGATGACAGTATGGAAGGCATTTACAAGCAAATCATAGATAATTTCCATTATCTCAAAGAGGCTCATTACTGGCATTATATGGCATCATACTCGTCAGGAGGAGCCAGTGCGATGCTCAGTTCTGCAATAAGGGAAGGTTATGAAGACGACCAGGCCTTGTCAGCGGCAGTAGCGGGATGCCTCACCCAGATAGAGGACTTTGAGAGCGCCAACATCCTCAAAATGATGAAAGAACTCGCGGCGAAGATGTTAGAAGATGAACCATCGCTTGCGGGAGCGGATGCCACACATATTGGAGAATATTTTGACACACGGGCTTCTGCCTCAGTCATTAAGGCACGAGATGAATTTATGACAAGACACGGTTACAGGGGTATTTTGGAAAACGAGATGATGAACCTTCCCTGGAGAGACAACAGGGAGTCTTTCAACGCCTCAATGAGGAGTGTGCTTGTATCTTTAGGACAAGGGACTAAAATCGCGGAGAAGCCTTGGGAAGAGAATCTGGAAGCAGTTCTGAAGCGATTCAACCCGCGCAAACACAAGAAGATACGTTCTTCGGTAATGAAAGCAAGGCAAGGCGTCTGCTACAGGGAATATACGAAGTCCAGAATTATCTTTGTCCTTGACCAATTCAAGCAGGCATACAGGAGGCTTGCTGAATTGATGATTGAGGCGGGGTATCTTCCTGAGGTGGATTGCATCTATTTTCTGACACAGGAGGAAATCGGGAAAATGCTTAATGGAGAGAAAGCGTTGGTAAAGAAGGCTATAGCCCGCAAGAGGCTTTTCCCTCAGCAGCGTGAATTGAAATTTGCATATTCTTGTCTTGGAGTACCGCAACCGCTCAAGATTTCGAATACGGACAATGGGGCATCGGTACTCAATGGGACCCCGGTTTCCAGAGGTGTTGCCTCAGGTATAGCAAGGGTTGTCCGATGCGAGTCCGATGCCGCAGAATTGCGCGATGGCGAGATTATGGTAACGAAATGTACCGACATAGGATGGTCGCCATACTATAATGTGATTTCAGGACTGGTGACAGAAATCGGGTCGGCATTGTCCCACGGCGTGGTGGTGGCAAGGGAATATGCCCTACCGACCGTTGTAAATGTCACAGATGCGATGGACCTGATAAAAACAGGAGACCGCATAAGAATCGACGGCAACAACGGTACGGTCGAAATCAAATCTAAAGTATAGTCTATAAACTTATTCAGAGACGATGCAGGTATCTTCCGGGAAAGGATAAATGAAGATTGGGTTGGTAAGAGCCTGCATCCTGTTTTGAAGGTCATATAATTCTGCCCTCACCCAATTGCAACGGTTGTCAACGGTCACCTCCACTGTTTCTCCCGGCTGAATATGTGCCGTATAAAAATTTCCGTTGGTATTGTAAAGTTTCAATACGCCTCCCACAGATGCCTTGAAGCTGACAAGCGGACGTTGTGCATAGATGGCATCACCTATTTCAGCGGTCTTTCCATCACCGGTCACTTTGAAATCGACGGTAACGCTGCTATTTCCCGTTATATAACTGCGTCCTTTGCACAGACCTTCCATAACGGCATCACGAGAAAGGGCTGAGGCCCTGATAACAGTCTGAGCCATACCCATTGCGTGGCTTTTCTTATGGAAGTCGGAACCTCCTGTTGCGAACTTATAGACTCCGGCAACAAGGAGGTTATGCCAATTGTTTACGGCAATCTGATCAGTGATGTCCCATGGTCCGTTCCACACTTCTATGCCATCAACTTTTGACTTGTCGTACATAAAGGTGATGTTATATGGATGGTTTGCTATAATTGTAGCCTCTGCATCTTTTGCCTTGCGGACTGAGGCATTGAATTTTTCCTTTTCATTATATGTAAAGCGGAAATCAACCCAGGTATCAGGCTTCACATCCAGGATATTCCAATGTCCGTCTGTATAAGTGACTTCCATACCGTTAATCACCAGAAATTCCTTGTTTGTGATATTTCCCCAATGGCCCAGTGAAGTATTCGTATTGTGGTCTGTTGAGAAAATACCGTCAAGACCGGCCTCGGCAGCCAATTGTGAAACTTCTTCCGGAGAGCATTTACCATCGGAATGATGTGTATGGACGTGAGTGTCAAAACGATACCAGCCAGGAACATTGTTGATTGTTTCACGGGCATAGGATGGTTCGAATTTGCCTTCTTTGCTCTTACCTGTTATGATGGTAATATCCAGTTTCCAGTCCAATCTCTCAACATCGGCGACCAACATCTGGGTTACATACCATTCACCGCTGTTAAGTTTTCCGGGAATATAGCCAGGAGTGGCGTATGACTCCGATATTTCAAAGCTCCTTCTTGCTCCTCCGGCCCAGCCACGGAATCCTTTGTCATTGTTGAAGCCGTATCCGTCTTCGTCAAAAAGTCCCAAATCCAGATTTCCTCCTTTTCCGTTCGGATTCGTAAATGACTGGTTCACTATGAGCTTTATTGCATTTTTCGGCATTTGGAAAGGTACATATTTCGGTCTGAAGAAGTCTTCCCTTACGAAAGAACCAGTGAAATGCAGATAAGTGGTGTCATTGTCTTTTGCATAAAGTCCTGTAGCAAAGACAGATAACACAACGAGTAGAATGGAATGCAAAAATTTATTCTTCATATCAGCTATTTGTATAATATTACTCTATATTGTTTGAACATACAAATATAAGAATAAATTTTTATCTTATGCAAAGTTTCTGCTCAACTAATCCCAACTTATAAGAAATTCTAACTAGAATCTTTTTATTATCGGAAAGTTGCCCTATATTGTTTTGGGGACATTCCGGTCACCCTCTTGAAATATTTCCCGAATACGGACTGGGATGAAAATTCCAATTCGTATGCTATTTCCTGGATGGAAAAAGCAGTGGAAGACAGCAGAGTCTTAGCCTCTGACACAACATAATCCTCTATGCAGTCGAGGGCAGTATGTCCGGTCACACATTTGACAATCTGGGAAAGATATTTGGGTGTGATACATAGTTGGTCGGCATAAAAAGCAAGTCCCCTCTCCGTCTTGTGATACCTTTCAAGCAGGTCAAGAAAACTGGAATAAATCACTTCCTGCCGATAGGTGTTGCATTCCGGATTCTCCGGTAATTCGTGGGTTTTGAACCCATAGCCATAGAACATAGTGAGAGTCAAATGCTTTGCTGCCTCTAAACGACGTTTCACAGAAGTCGAGGAGGCAAGACTCAGCATCATCGAATAATAGAGGTCGAACACCCCACCACCGTCTTTCAATGACACCACCGGATTCTTATATATGGATGAAGATACCGGATGGGCAAGTCCGAAATTGGGAAAAAGAGAAGTGACAAAATAGTCGGAAAGTACGATAGCATTCGCCTCTATGTCTTCCGAAGACTCTATTGATTCATAAAACTGATCACGCAAAACAATGATGACAGATGGAGCCTGAGCAAAATATTCCTTCATATCTATCTTCATCCTCGTCCAACCATTCTTGATAATAAGCCCCATCGTAACATCCAGCCTGAACAGCCCATCAACATTCCATATATGCCCCTCTCCTTCACATTCAACCAACAGGACATCCGAGCCAATCCTATGGTCAGCGGGAGTGATTTGGTCAATCTTCTCCCGCCATTGCAAATAATCTATTTTCGTCATAATTCGTCGCAAATGTTCGTAAACATACTCAAATTTAGCGACTATACCAATCTTTTAGGGCGAATTATGGTAAAACATACCAATTTAGGGGAATAATAGAAAACTATCCGGCGGATCATCAAAAGCGTTTCAATCTATCACTATCGGATAGTCCCAACGGCAACGGAGATACCAGGTTCCGTTTTGTGCAGCCCTGTCATATACCACAGACCACAAGGTAAAATTGTCATAGGAAGCCTGTCGTGCAGCGTCAAGTGCTTCAGCGGCATCCTTTGGCGAAAGATTGCCTATGCGGTACATTCTATTGCGGGATTCTCCTGTCATATCATTTTCCCGACTCTCCCAAATGCAGTGGTTGGTCAGGACCGGAGCAGGAGTGACGTGCATCTCCCCTCCCTTCCATTCAACTGCCACAGAACGACTTGCATCTGCTATAGCAAGATGATGAGCCCTTCCGATGGATGGATGGACATCATACTGTTCCAAAAGGTCCACGGCCTCATCCACAGAAGCGGCATAATCCAGGACAAGCCTGATTGCGCCCACGATTGTGAGGTCCGGTTTTTCCGTATCCACTGAGGAGGTATCTCCATCAAGTTCTATCAAGTCTGCGACGCAGACACCTTTTTCATTCATTCCATCAAGAGGGATAAAGATCGTAGCAAGCGCTACAAAACCGTCCATTCCTGCGACCGGATGCCAGTCAGGATTATAGCCTAAAAAAGCAAAGGTACTGGTGGATATGGACTTATATCCATCTTTAGGCTCCGTTTTGACGATTACGATATTTTGTCCCATATCATCAAAATCGAAATTGCGGGCGAAAACTCCATCACCCTGGAAAGAGGTGCATCCCGCTTCAACGGAGAGATTCTCCGGCTCCGGAATATCCATATATCCGTGAGACAAGAATCTTGCTATATAAACGGCCATTTCGGCATCAGTTTTCGCACCACCCTGCTCCAAAAATTCCTTGAATCCGTAGTCACCTTTGAAGGTAAAGGTGTAAACTCCTTCCTCTATCATTTTCAGGGAACGGATAGCCTTGAGTTCATCCCCGAACATTTTCCATCCGCCATAGAGGAAAATGCCGATTGCAGCGGCAATCAAGGCGAGGATGGTCAATACAATTTTCTTTTTCATAACTTATCAATGACTGTTTCTCGGAAGCTTATGCCGTCAGATTTCCAGACCACGTCCGGAATGACACAAGTTTCAGACTCCCATATATGATCTTAACGCATCAAAATATTGTCGGAAAGCTTCAGTTCCTTTATCGGTAATCCGACAGGTTGTACACGGCATCTTGCCCTTGAATCCCTTTTCGACATTTATATAACCGGCCGCGGCCAGTTTGTCAATCTGGACACTGAGATTGCCGGAGGTCGCCCCTGTCTGCTTTTTCAAATAGGTAAAATCGGCCGATTCTGTATCAGCAAGAATGGACATTACAGCCAGCCGGAGCTCAGAAAGCAAAAGCGGATCGAGTTTCGGAAACATAAATTTATTTGTTTTGTATTCTCATAATTATGCCTGTGAGGGCGAGGAAAACGCCGCAGAAAGTGAAGATCAGCATCTGCTCGATGATGACTCCGCTGGCATAATAGAGAATCAATCCCCCGATACCTATGATCCATCCGCTAACAACAACTGGAATGTTTTTGATCATCGCCCCGCTGATGCTCTCACAAATGGCAAACAGAAGCAGGAGGGAGGGAGTCATACCAATCATCATTATTTCCGACAGGTCGTTCCTG
>JBJEBO010000512.1:0-5751 GCA_051870155.1 Candidatus Cryptobacteroides sp. | reverse complement strand
ATTGCTTGCTACCAAAGAGAATGCCTCCTTTACATAGTTTTCTACATTCCCTGTCTTCCTTTTATTCAAAACTTGAAGCAAAGACGGAATGAAATATTGCCCGAGATTGATTTTATATTTCTTTCTGATATCCTCCGGGATGATTTCTCGAATAGAAACACTTTTCATAACCTTTGTGGCAGCCGCCGTCCCCATTTTCATTCCGGAACAGCTGATAGTCCCTTGACTGTACATTCCGGTGATTACCGGGAAAGAACTAATGAACTCGTTCTCCGCACAACAGACTGTCAGTCCTTGCTGAGGTTCATCTGAGGACATCGCCTGGAGACTAACATTAGGCATAAGGACCTGAGTATATATATTCCGCAGGGCATCAGGCAAATAAAGATATTTCTCCAAATATTGAGTTCTGGATATCGAATTAACCGTCCCATATATACCCATATATTTTGCCTTCTTAGGCTCGGAATAATAGTAATAAAGTCTATTTTCTTCTTCGACAAGAGCCTTGGCAGCATCAAAAATAATCAATGAATCCTTTCCGGCAAAGCCAAAGGAAAGCATTGCCAAAACAGCTCTAGACACATATTGGGGCAGCTGTGCAAGAACATATTCGAGATTCGATTTGTGGGAATGCACAAGAGCTAATAACTTCGTACATTCATCTTTACGGTAGGCAGACGATTTCTTCCCCAGCGGGAAGAATCTCTCCCTTGGGACCGTATGTCCGTTTTGAACTACTGAAACACCTTCCAAATATGGGAAAATATCTCCAAGGTATTTCTTGAGAACATCCAAGGTATAACGATTATTGAAAAAATAACGCAGCCTGTCAATCTCTTCTTGATTGTCGGCGTAAAAGCATATCGCGTTTTTTTTCTCTTCCTGAAAATCAAATAATCCCATATCTATCCGAATATAAAGTCTATGTCATCCTCCGTAAGAATCTTTGATGTGGAACTATCGGAGGAAATCAGGGCTTCCACCAAAGATGTTTTCTGCTGTTGGAGTTGGAGAATCCTCTCCTCTATGGATGAGGAAGTGATTACCGAGAACGAATGTACCACCGACTTCTGTCCTATACGGTGCAAACGTGCTATGGCCTGCTCTTCAGCAGCCTTGTTCCACCACGGTTCGGCAACGAAAACCGTGTCTGCCGCCGTCAGGTTCAACCCTACTCCACCCGTCTTAAGAGTCATCAACAATACCTTGCAACCAGAATCATTCTGGAACCTGTCCACAACACTCTGACGGTCGCTTGTCGCACCGGTCATCACAACATATCCCACACCCTCCTTCGACAATTCATCCCCAAGAAGTTCAATTCCCGCAATGAAATTGAAAAATACGACGACCTTGTGTCCATTCTCAACTGCCTCGATGACAGCTTGGGAGATAACAGGGATTTTGGAAGAATGGATTCTGCCATCGCTAAGACTCTCCGGCACGGAGGCAATTCTTCGGAGTTCACTTAGCGCCTGCAACATCTCAAACTGAGACTTTGCCACGCCCTCGGTCTGTATGCTGTGCTTGATATTATCATAATAAAACCTGCGACGCTTCTCATAAAATCGGAGATGCTCCTCTTCCATCTCCACAAATATTGTCTGATCAATCTTTTCCGGCAAATCCGTGAGCACATCTTCCTTCACCCTACGCAAAAGGAAAGGATTGATGCGGCTCCGCAACTGCTGCATTGCATCCTTGTCCGCATCCTTCTGGATCGGAAGCGCATATCTCTGATTGAATTCCTCTGCACTTGAGAACATTCCCGGATTCAGGAAACGAAACAGGGAATAAAGTTCGGAAAGACGGTTCTCCACAGGCGTACCGCTGAGAGCAAAACGATGATCGGCTTCCAGCAGCATAACAGCCTGGGACGCTTTGGCTGACATATTCTTGATGTTCTGTGATTCATCAAGAATAAGACAATTGAACTTCATTTTCGAAAATGATTCGATGTCGTTCCTAATCAATGCATAAGTTGTCAAGATGACATCGTTCCCGGAAGCTTCATCCAAATCACGATTGGCACCGTAGTAGGTATAGATTTTCATTCCATGAGCAAATTTGGCAAACTCAGCCTTCCAGTTGAAAAGCAAAGTACGGGGCATCACCACCATCGAAGGCTTGCGTCCCTTCTTTCTCCCGGAAGTCGCAAGAAGCAACAGGGATATGGCCTGGACAGTTTTTCCAAGTCCCATATCATCCGCCAGACAACCGCCAAAATTATTATCATACAAATACTTGAGCCATTTCACTCCATTCTGCTGATATGGTCTCAATTCCGCTTCAAGCCCCTTTATTTTCAAATCCGGAGATTCGGCAAGGGCATTGAAGCCGGTATAGAATTCCCTGCTTCTACGAAAAATTCCCTCATCAGGGACACTTTCCAGCAATGATGTAACCTCCGGAAGATCAAAAAAGGAAAGTTTGACTTTACGACCTTTCTTTTGCTTGTCAAACAAACGTTCAATCTGTCTGACATAGCCTTCATCAATGATTCCCTTATCTCCGTTGGAAAGTTCGACATATCGGTTCTTGCGATATTGGTCAAGAAAATCGGAAAGGGTGAATACCTGATCGTCAATCTGGATTTCTGCAAATCCCTCAAGGAAATCTATACCGGAAGAAACTGATAGATTGAATCTTGGAGTGACAGTCCTAATCTTATATCCGGCCAGTTTATCCGAACTTATCAAGACAAACTCCTTGGCCAAGGTCGAGAGATAGCGGACAAGAAACGGTCCGGCAGTCTCCTCCGGTATTATGAACAGGCCATTCTCCTCATATACATCCTTTGCAGACTTTTTGTCCGGGGCACAGGAACAAACCAGTTTGTGAAGATGAGCGGCATAATTATTCATATCCGGATACTCCACATTCCTGATAGTCATCGTTCCGTCAGGCATTCCGGTTACCAGACGTGTAGGAGAAAAATCCTCCACAAAGTCCACGGAGACGCCAGGAATACTTTCAGCCATCCTGAGGAACAAGGCATTGTCTTCAGTTACCTTTTCAAACACTATTGCAGGAGATGCCTTGACACCGGTATCGGAACAAACGCAAGGGTTGCCGTTCACATACAGATTAACATTGTCAAAATGGGACATAAGCAATGACAGATATTGCTCTGCCACTGACTTGTTAAACGGCTGGGACAAGGCACTCAGTTTCAAGAATTCCTCACCGATTGGTTTTACAGCCACAATCCGATTGTCACAAAGGGCATAATTGTCTGTGATAAAACGAAAATCCTTTATGTCATACGGACCGTCACCGTCAACTCTTTCCAACCTGAAGTCAGGAGTACAGGTCCGGCCTTTTTCATCAATGTCTGCACGCAACTGGTACAGCCCGTCCATCTCCCCAAGAGGAGTCATTTCCGAGTTTACGACATTCTCGCATCTGAGGATTTGATAGATGAGTTGCGGATGGGAATCCAGATATATCCGGTCCTGAAACCCGCCCCAAGACACCGTAAGTGCATCAGCTTCCTGTATTGCCGACAAAGACCTCAAAAGAAGAAACGTATCACCATTGAAATTCCTATAATCCGCCCTGACACTCTTGCCGTTCTTATCCGTTACATTCAGATATGCCCTCCCGTCATCATCAAATCCCAAGACAAAGAACACATCTCCTTTCGCCCCCTTGGGCCCAACAGGTTCATACGCTTTGGTCCTTCTGAAGGTATCAAAAAAATTATCCATTATATTCCTGAAAACAATGTGATTTACATATTCGATTTTCAAAGATACTCTCTTTACTCATATTCCCCAAAGAAAACATATTGTTTCCTTGCAAAAATTTTTATATTTTTGATTTTCAATAACACACTTTTATGCTATCAATCTGGGAAGACTGCTCATTAACCAGTGCTCAAGAGCTTGAGCCTTTGATATTCGATGCATCATCTAAATTATCCAAAAGAGGTAGAGATGCATTTAATTCCGTTTACAGAAAAAGCGGAGATGTATCTTCTTTTGCACATCAGATTATCGGTGCAGACTTCTCTTGGAAAAGCCTTCCGCATTTAGGACAAAAAACTTGTCAGGAACTTTCCGATTTTACAGCAAGGCTATTGGATTTATTTCAAAAACATAAAAATCTTAAAGGTCTTGAAGATTGGGAGAGTTTGAAACGGGAATATGATCTCAGGAGCCTCGGAATAAGACCGGAGGATGCTAAAAGAATCGTATCCATTGAACATAATATAGGACATTTTCCTTTATGTGCTTTCACACATAGCTGGATTGCTGCCTTGGATGAACGTGATAGGTTTATTTGCGAAAATGGAATGAATATTTGGAGTAATCGCGAACTGATGGGACTGGCAGACATTGCTGAACATCTGGATATCACGAATGAACGCGCCAGACAACTGAGGGTAAAGGTGTTTGCTGACTTGAAGTCCATCATTTCACGAATCAGCACAGATGCTCATTGCCACTATGACTTTTTATCCGAAAGTCTTGTAAAAGATACTGAGAACAAGGAAGGTTCATCATTCAATGCCAATTTCACACGATTTCTGATAGGCTCTTATTACAATGAGATGATGGTTGTGGGAAATGTAGAAGATGCGATAATGTTCAAATTGAGGGGAGGCGATGCGGATGCTTTTATTGCAGCTGTTCCGCGCGAATTGCGCAGTGAGTTTGATTTCAATGGTTTCATAGAAAAGCTCAGTGCATTGAACAAAGAACCCCACACTGAAACAATTCTCGTTCCACTGCCTGAAGACACACGTTTTAAGGAAATTTCTTCAAAACTGGCATATTTGAACTTCGGATGGAAAACTGACGATTCATCTCTTGTCATTCCACCTAATGCCGACAAAAATCTGCCTGAAATTATGGAGGACATCATCAGACGTGCAGGTCATCCGCTTACTATTGACCAGATTTTAGAAGAATATGCCAGGTTATACCCTTCACGGATTGCAGACAAAAACAGGATTCGTGCAAATATGCAGAGTAATCCACGAATTACCCCTATTGGCAGGTCCGGAGTATATTCTCTTTCCGACTGGAAGGATGGTTCATCCCGTGGAGGTACTATCCGCTCATTTGTTCGGGAGTGCCTTGAGACCAGCGAATCACACATAGTTCCAACGAGTCAGGTTATTGATTATGTCAGGCAATTCAGACCTGCTATTACTCAAGAGAATCTTATCGCCAATTTGATGTTGGAAACGGAAAAATCCTTTTCTGTGATATGGAAAGACAATGAGTCCTATTTGACATATTCCTCACAAGACGTTCCCGATGACTTCAAAAAAATCACAAGGGCCTATAGCGGACGCCGAAGTTTTGAAGAAAACATCGAATTGCTGAAGAAATTCATTTCAGAACAAGGTAGAATGCCCCAAAGAGGAAGAGACAACGATGAATCTCGTTTAGCTGCCTTCCTGTCAAACCAAAGAAGCCTTCGGCAAAGGGGCTTGATTTCAAAAGAAAGGGAAGCTATTATAGAGGACATCGAAAAGCGACTCTCCGGACCTATGCAGTTGGAATTATTCTGATTTTTAGTCGGAATTCAGCATATAACCATTATCTTTGACAAAGAAATTTGAGTTGGGACTTATTGAAAATAATGGAATAGGTAATGAAAGTATATCACGGTAGTGACATTGAAGTTAAGAATCCGGAAATCAGAACTGGCAAGTTTACAAAAGATTTCGGAGAAGGATTCTATTGCACAAGACTGAAGAAGCAGGCAAAGAGATGGGCAATGAGAAAAGAAACT
>JBJEBO010000511.1:0-5762 GCA_051870155.1 Candidatus Cryptobacteroides sp. | reverse complement strand
TTCTCCTTTCCGTCAAGTTCTTTGGCGCAAAAATCAGGAGCACCGAAAAATACGGCAGCATCTCCCTGTACACGGATGTCAAACCACATTTTGTAGTTTTCAGTCTTGTTCTTGAAAACCAGGATTCCGTCCTGCAGATTAGCCTCCACCGGGAGGGATTCCACCACCTGTCCGTACTGGTTGATGTCTTGAGCAGCCTGCTCATTGTCCGCCTGTTGGGCAGACATCACGAATGGCAATGCAAACGCCATCAGTGAAATGAATAATACCTTTTTCATTGTTACAGGTTTTAATGTTATAAATATTGATTAGATAGATTGTATAAAATTCACAAGGTTGTCTCCTTTTCCCAACGACAGTTTCTGCCGGAGTCGGTATCTGCTGATTTCCACGCTTTTAGGTGTTATATTCATCAGCGAGGCGATGTATTTGGAGGAAAAACCCAGGCGGAGTAGGGTGGCAAGTCTCTTTTCCTGAGGAGTCAGGTCCGGATATGCCTCCGAGAGTTTCTTGCTGAAATCTTCGTGGACCGCTTCAGCCTTCGCATAGAAATATGAGGTGTCCACATCCCTGTCGTAAGAAAGTCTTTGGTTTACTGAAGCGCTCAATTCCGCTATCAATTCATCTTTTCTCTTCGGATCGTCCGTCTCTTCTATCTGCTTAAGCGCCGACTTCAGAGATTCGAGGTATTCCCTTTGTTCGCAGATGCTCAACGCCACATTCATTACTTCCTGCCTCTTGATTTCAAGATTCTCGTGAAGTGCCTGGTTTTCCGATAGTACAACCTTCATTTCCATATCGTTGAGCGCCCTGCTATTTTCATAAATCTGCTGTTGCTGCGACCTTACAAGTTTCTCTGCCGCCACTTTTTGTTTTTGTAGCTTCTTCAGGTATGAAACTATCCCGATTGCGGCGAACACCCCTGCGGAAGTCAGGGTGAGAGCCATATCTACGGTCCGGCTGCCTAAATGGTTGTTCAAACCGCTGAAATTCAGAATCAGATAACACAGAAGCATCGAGCCGGCCGGAGCTACAAGAACCGAAAGCCCTTCCTTGAGATATTCGTCAGTTTCCAACAATCTCTGCTTCAGCGTTACAGCCGTTCCTGCTATTGAAGCATACACTATTGAGCCTGCTGCCAAAGGCATTGCCGTGAGACCGATGCTTGAACAAAGACCACCGCAAGAGAAGAAAATGAGAACAATGGATGTGGAAATGCCAGCCGCCAGGACATTGTATAGCATAAAATCATAATATCTGTCGGCGTATGACTCTGTAATTTTTGTGAGGAAAAGACTGCATAGGACGATTGCAGGAATAATCGCTGCAAGATACCACAGACCATTCCTCATCTCTATGCCGGAGATGAAAAGACCTGCACCTGAAAGGAACCCGCCCCAGTTCAGCCCGATTGCTGCAGCAGTTATCACTGTAAGAATCGCAATGACGTTTCTCATTTTTGTGGCAAGTCGGATTAGATGAACTCGTTTCCCGGCTATGGTATATTTGAAAATTAGGGATAGAATTGCTGAAATGATAAAAGCTGCCGCTGTGGCTGCCAGGGCGGAAATTACAAGGGTGAGGGCATTGCCTGTACGATGACCGGAAATTGCCGCGCAAGCTTCGGCCGCTCCAAGGAATGCATAGATGAACGATCCTCTCAGTCCGAATAGTTTCATTACAGCGATGACGATGAGGGATGAAAGAAGTACGACAGCCGTATTAATGTTAGTGCTTGATGCTCCGAAATGCACCGACATAGCCTCAGTTATCTCCCAATCTCCTGCAAGAAAAACGACAGCAGTTATGACGACGACAGCAGCAACGGTCAACTTCCTGCCCCTGAGAGCGTATGTCGGAACGTACAACCCGAATAGGGAAGGGTAGTCTTCCGAAAAGAACCAGAAGACAGCCACCATCAAAAACAATATGAGTATGAATATATTCATATTATAGTGTCCTTCGGATTGTCATCACGGCAAGTTGGTCGGCTACGTTTGCCGCTGCCTTTGAAAGATTTTCTATATGGAGAGCGAAATACCTGAGGTGGAATTTCTCGCTCAGTTTCAGATTCGTCATTTTGTGGAAAACGGTGCGTTTGATTGTCTGTGAATATTTTACCGCTTCCTTTTCATAATAATAAGCCCTCGCAATCTTGTCAGGAATTGTGTCAGGGGCATTGAAATATGCCTTGGATGCAGGTACTACTGCCTCTACAGCCAATGTGGAGAATTCCGTTAGTTTCATAAATTCCCCATTAAGTTCAGACGGAATGAATGGATTCTCGATTTCGAACTGGAGAAGACTCTCATTGAGGATATCTGTGATGTTGCGGGTTTTCTCCAATAGACGCATAATGTCGCTTCTGGAACGGACGAGTGCTGTCTGCGTATAGAGGGCATTTTCAATTTCTCTCCTGAGCACCTCATTTTCGCTGTCCAAAGTGGACATTTTCAGAAGATTTCCATTGAAAGCATCATTGTTTTTGTATAGATAATTGCGTACTCCATCCTTGAACACAATTGTTTCCTGGTCAATCAGATCAAAATATCTGTCGATGTCCTCTATCAGTTTGTTGGTTTTCTTGCGTCCGAACATAGTGCGTGTGTTTGTTGGACACAAATATACTCTTTTTTCGATTGTAGAGGAGGGTGAGAGAAATTTGAGCTATCTCTATATGGCGTGTTGTTTTAGAAAAACAACACTGTATATTAATTATTTATGCGAATTTTAGAATATGTGAAATAATATCCGTAGAGAGTTTTTGTAGAGGAATATCAGATAATTTCCTCTCTATCCCTAAGGTCTTTTATCCTAAGTTGGATGTTGGCAACTCCTCTGTAATAGTTCTCCACGATAGAGTAGCAGATATCAACCGGGTTACCGGCCTTGATGTGGTCGAAGTGCTCGGACTTGTTGAATGCGATTGCGGAGATGTGATGGTATGGCTGCGACTCCTGAATCAGTTCCAATTTGAGATGTCCTGCGTCAGAACCTACTTTTCGAGCATTGCCGTTGTCATAGACGTTTTCTGTGAGGAAAACAGGGGCGTTGTTCCCGGGGCCGAACGGCTGGAATTGCTTGAGGATACGGAAAAACTTAGGCGTGATCCGGTCAAAGTCGAGCTTTGAGTCGATGTTGATAACAGGCGTAAGCATCTCCGGATTAATTCTCCCGGCAATGAAACTGTCGATTCTTCTGCAAAATTCCGGGAGGTTTTCTTCTTTCATAGTGAGGCCTGCGGCATAGAGATGTCCTCCGAAGTTTTCGAGCAAATCGGAACAACTCTCTATCGCGTCATAGAGATCGAATCCGTGAACGCTTCTCGCAGAGCCAGTTATGAATCCATTCGATTTGGTGAGAACGACGGTCGGTTTGTAGAAAGCTTCCACAAGGCGGGACGCTACGATTCCTACAACTCCCTTGTGCCACATAGGATTATATACTATGGTCGCATTTTCGGCAGGCATACAGTTGCCGGAACGCACCATTTCCAATGCCTCCTGGGTAATTTCCCTGTCGATATTCTTTCTCTCGTTGTTGTGTTCGTTGATTTCGCTTCCGATTCTCATTGCTGTTGCATCGTCCTCAGCAGTAAGCAGTTCAACGGCTATTCTTCCGGATTCCATCCTGCCGGCCGCGTTGATACGCGGACCGATTTTGAACACGATGTCATCGATGGTGATATGGCTCGGGTCAAGACCTGAAAGGTTGATCATCGCCAACAGACCTTTGCGTGGATTCTCATTGAGACATTTCAAACCGAAGTGGGCCAAAATCCTGTTTTCTCCCACAACGGACACGAGGTCCGATGCGATGCTGACTACGAGAAGGTCCAGAAGCGGAAGCAGGGTATCAAAAGGTATGTCGTATCGTAGAGAATAGGCCTGTACAAGTTTGAAACCGACTCCGCATCCTGAAAGGTCGTCGAAAGGATAGTGGCAGTCCTCCCTCTTGGGATCAAGCACTGCAACCGCTCCAGGAATTTCATTCTCAGGAAGATGGTGGTCGCAGATAATCATATCTATTCCTTTTTCTGCTGCGAAATTTACCTTGTCGTTTGCTTTAATTCCGCAATCAAGGGTGATTATCAGGGAAAAACCGTTTCCCGAAGCCCATTCTATTCCCTTGTAGGACACTCCATATCCTTCGTCATATCTGTCAGGGATATAAAAGTCTATTTTTGAGGTGAGCCTTTTCAGAAAGGAATATACAAGTGATACTGCGGTCGTGCCGTCAACGTCGTAATCTCCGTAGATAAGGATTTTT
This sequence comes from Candidatus Cryptobacteroides sp., assembly GCA_051870155.1. Classification (GTDB taxonomy): domain Bacteria; phylum Bacteroidota; class Bacteroidia; order Bacteroidales; family UBA932; genus Cryptobacteroides. The sequence continues at coordinate 1,493 of JBJEBO010000511.1, read as the reverse complement.
TCTTGATTTTCAATGGCTTTCCGGATTCTTTCCACTGCTTTGTCCATATCGGTCATAAGGAAAGGATCGTGGAGATTTGTAATGGACGGGCGGAAAAACTCTCGCGCCTGCTGGAATGTGGTTATGCCTCTCTGAGTCAGAAGCCTTGCCAGAACGGGGTCTATGCCCAATTCTGACGAAAGCCTGCTGACATTTTCGTCATCGGCGATTTTTTCCAATATCCATTTTTTCTCTTTTGCCATAGTCCACAAATATAAGGTTTTTCTTTTGATTTGGGAAAAATTTCGGGACAATCCTGCAAAATTCATCCCAAATTTGTATATTTGCAGATTGCATATACCGCTTGGACCAAAATAGAAATAAATCATATAATATAAAAGGAAAAAGTATGAGCATCAACGATCTCAACGAACAGGAACAGTTCCGCAGGGAATCACTCACAAAACTTAGGGAACTTGGCATAGACCCTTATCCTGCAGCCCTTTATCCGGTGAATACTTCCGCAAAGGAAATCAAGGAAGGATATGATCCGGAGGCTGCGAATTTCCAGAATGTGGTAATCGCCGGAAGGATAATGTCAAGGAGAATTATGGGCGCGGCGTCTTTTGGAGAACTTCAGGACGAGACAGGACGCATCCAGATTTATGTAAACCGCGATGAAATCTGCCCGGGAGAAGACAAAACGATGTACAATACCGTTTGGAAAAAGCTTCTTGATATCGGTGATATCATTGGAATCAAAGGTTTTGCATTCATTACCAAGACCGGACAGCTTTCAATCCACGCCAAGGAACTCACTCTTCTGAGCAAATCCCTCAGGGTGCTCCCTATAGTAAAGGAGAAGGACGGAGAAGTGTTCGATGCTTTTTCTGATCCGGAGTTGAAATACAGGCAGAGATATGTCGATCTTATCGTAAACCCTTCAGTACGTGATACTTTTGTTAAAAGAAGCCAGATTATCGCAACAATGAGGGAATATTTCAACGAGGCTGGATGTCTTGAGGTGGAAACTCCTATTCTCCAGGGAATTCCTGGCGGTGCTTCTGCCAGACCTTTCATTACCCATCACAATGCTCTCGATATTCCTCTCTATCTCCGTATCGCCAATGAGCTCTATCTCAAGAGACTGATTGTGGGAGGCTATAGCGGAGTATATGAGTTCGCGAAGGACTTCCGCAACGAAGGAATGGACAAGACCCACAATCCTGAGTTCACTTGTATGGAAATCTATGTTGCATACAAGGATTATATATGGATGATGGAGTTCGTGGAGAAGATGCTCGAGAAGATTGCTCTCAAGCTCCACGGGACTACAGAGGTCACAATTGGAGAGAACAAAGTGGATTTCAAACCACCTTACAGAAGGCTTCCAATGCTTGAGGCTATCAAGGAATATGCTGGAGTTGATGTCACCGGAATGGATGAGGACCAGCTCCGTCAGGTTTGCAAGGAGCTCCACGTGGAGACCGACCCTTCATTCGGAAAAGGCAAGC
>JBJEBO010000510.1:0-5789 GCA_051870155.1 Candidatus Cryptobacteroides sp. | reverse complement strand
TGTAAAAGTTTCATTTATTAATCATTGTATTTTTTGGAATACGCGGACATAGTCGATTTCATAAACCGCCGGGAGACAACTTTCATCAACTCCCATCATTCCTCCCCAGTCTCCGCCCCAGGCAAGGTTCAACTTTAGTTGGAACGGTTTGTTGAAAGGCCAGGTTTCTGCATTGCGTCCTTTTGGGTAATTGTCCGGATTGTAGGAAAGTAGCAGTTTTCCATCAACATAAGTTTTGATGTATTCCGGTGTCCATTCAAGGGCATAAGTATGGAACTCGTCGAGGACTCCGGCAACTTTTCTCGCTGCTGTCTTCTGGGTTCCAATGGCGTGGTAATAGGCCTTGCAGTGGATTGAGGATGACACTTCTGTAGGCACACATCCCACGTGTTCCATAATGTCGATTTCACCTCCGTCAGGCCATCCGGACCAGGTTGCAGGCATCATCCAGAATGCTGGCCAGGTTCCTTTACCTTTCGGAAGTTTCAGACTTGCCTCGAAATAGCCGTAGGTCCAGCTTTTGTTTGTATTCACCCTCGCTGAATATACGCGTGAGCCGCTTTTGACGGCACGGATCTTCAATGTTCCGTCGCTGACATCAGCTGTCACAATGTCGCCGATACGTCCGGGCACATAAGTCTGGAGCTCATTGTTTACCCAGCCCGGCTCGGCTGTCTCATACCACCATTCTGATGACACGGGAAGCCCGTTTTCCGATTTGTCAAACTCCTCCTGCCATACAAGTTCATAGCCTTCAGGTACAGGGATTGTGGAATCTGAGTTGAAGGTTTGGGTAACAGGAACAGTCACCTTGGATGAGGCTGTTCTGAAAACAAGTTCGCCCGTGCGATCCCTCTTGGAGATGTTCTCGGTGAGGGTTACTACGACTTCGGTCTTGCCTGCGGCTCCTCCGCTCGGAGAGACAGTCAACCAATCCCTGTCGGATGATGATACTCCCCAATCAGAGTCGGCTTCTACCGTAATTGTTACCTGGGCGGCCTCATAGCTGAGTTCCAGGTTTTGAGGATTAACGGAAAGTTTGCCATCCTGGCCCTGCCCCGTTGCGGGGGCAGGTGCGCAGGATGTCAATAGAAGGAGTGATATTATTAAAATTAATCGCATTTATCTACTGTTTAAAGATTTCTCCACGCGCTTCGCTTGGTCGAAATGACAATCAATCAACGTGTTCTTGGAAGATGATGTCACGGATGACAACTTTGGTTCCGGCAGCATTGCCTCCGAAATCGAAGAACAGGCTTATCTTCTCAATATCAATTCCTTGCATTCCGGAAACCCTGTAAACATAGTCTGTATCAGCCTGGAGGACGTGACGGTCCGCGAAATAGAAGACCTCATCATTTCCTGTCTGAACAAGCTTAACAGTTACTCCGTTATGATCATTGTTGCAGTTGAGCACACAAGCGAAATCATAAAGTTTGTCGGCGCTTGAAGAAAGGTTGGTTCTGAAAGCAACCTGGGCTTGCCACTGGTCTGTTGTTGCCTCTGGAAGAGAGATGGTATATTTGTTTCCATCCTGCTCGACCTCAGGATTTGCAATCTGAGCCCAACCTGGAGCATAATAGTAGAACATTTCCTCAATTGTGGCGGTATTCCAAAGGTTCCTTTCTGATGCTGGGTCGAAAGGATCGCTGTATGCATTGACTGAAGCGGTGAGGATGCCGTCGTTGTCAACGACGGTCATCGTATATAATCCGCTTGGAGTGCCGCTGTTTGCATAAATGTTACCTGGGTCGCCATCGCCTGTACCTGTAGTCACGTGGAAAGGACCGAGGTCGAGGGTGGTGTGCTCGGTGTGGGTGAACTCACGACCCCAATTGGCCTGACCGAAGATCTTGAATGAGCCTTTGGCAACATCCACAGCCAATGTAATTCTATATGTATTATCATTGATGCGTGCCATAGGAAGGGCGTTGCCAGGAGTCCAGCCTATGAGATGGTTGACATCAGGTTTACCTGCGCTGTCACCGATAATCCAGAGAGCCTTTCCATTGTCGTATGTAGCAAATTCGCCGTCAACGAGAGGAACAACCTTCAGCCATTTTGCATCAGCATCATAATAAACCTTATAGTCACCAGAAACAGCATTGAATTTCAATGAAGTTGCGCCTGCTGCTGAGAAATAGTCAGGGTCAACCCAAATCTCGGCGAGGTTGATGTCCGCAACATTGAGGACTTCACCCTGAGTGAATGAGAATTCAGCAGGAAGGACAGTGCCGTTGATCTGAGGACCGGAAGCCACCTGTACATCACGAGCCTTGAAAATCATCTGCCAATAGCAGCCTTCATTCATTGCGACTACAGTGAGTGAAGTCTCGCTGATTGCAGTCACCCTATAAACAGGGTTCTCATACATTGAGTTGGAATGAACATAAACCATAGGAGAGTTTGCAGCAAGTACAAGATTCTCACCATCAAAGGTATATGAAGATTCAGTAGTAGTCCAGTCAATGTCGATGTCCTCGCTTGCAGGTGAACCCGGACCGATGACTGTCACATCCTTGTTGATATAAAGCTTGCCGTCGGCACCTGCGCTATATACATATTTTCCATCAGGATAGAATGTGATTTCATCATCATACATTCCGAATCCGGCCTTTTCATTTGCTCCGGCAGCCCACCAACCGGCAGGTTCTTCAGGAGAAGGACCGCAGGCAAGATGTCCCTTGGCGTCAGAATCCATAACCCAAACTTTGCCCTTTCCGTCAGTTCCGGCAAGAAGTTCTTCAGGAGTAACCATCTTGACCGCAGGAACGAAGCTGTAAAGCCAGGAAATCGTTCCGTCTCCGTTAGGAGCGTTTGCAGCAGCGAGCTTCAGGACTTTCTTTGATGACTCAAGTACAAGGAAGCGAGGGTCATTATAGATATAGTCGTTAGGAATATATGAAAGGTTCTTCTGTGAAGGAAGGGTGAGCCATATTTCCTCGATACCGGCTTCATTCCAATTGTTGGAAATGGTGTATTCTGTGGTGTATTCAGGAATATCTACAAGGAAGTCGGCATCCTGAGGACCACCCATAGATGTGAATCCGGCATTTACATACACTTTACCGTCATCTCCAGGATTAAAGGTATATTTTCCGTCAGCAGTGAAGGTCATACGGTCGTTGTAAAGACTCCAGTCAGCCTTCTCGTTAGCCTTTGCAGCCCACCATCCGGCAGGATTGGAAGTATCCGGGCCACATCCGAAATGTCCGTCAACATCTGAGTTCCACATCCATTCTCCGTCCATCTTCTTCATATATGGAGTAGGATCGAAAGGATCACGGTAGGTCTGGTTAAGGGTGAAAGATACCATTTTGGAACCAAGGCTTATACCATTTGCATTGTACGCCTTCATTTCCACTGAATGTGTACCTTCCTCGCGGAAGCGGAGGGTGAGTCCGTTGCCGGTGTAGGCATAGACCTTGGAAGCCTTGCCGTCTATGAGTTCGGAACCGAAAATCCAGATTGGGACAACGCCCTTGTCCTCAACAGAGAAGGTGACATAGTTGGTGGTCTGGTCAACAGTGATGACCTCCGTAAGTTCCGAAGCAACAGGTAGTTTGCTCTGGTCAGGCGTCAGGATTTCCTGGGTACACGCCAAAGTCAGCAGCATTGCCGCAAATGCGGTTATATACAGAAAATATCGTTTCATAATTTGAATCAATTTAGAAAGCATTGCTGCCGTTAGTAGTTGTTCTGCTCAAGTGCAGGATCCTTGTCGATTTCAGACTGAGGGATAGGCCAGTATTTCTTGTTCTGGGTCCAGTCGGTCTGACGATAGAGATGGTTGGATGCTTTCAGCACTGACTCTGCAAGTCCCGTCCTGACAAGATCCCAATAGCGTTTTCCTTCACCTACGAACTCTTTCCTACGCTCGGTGATGATGGATTCGCGGTCTGTACCGGTGTCCTTGCAACCTGCTCTCTGGCGCACCTGGTTGAGGTATGATGTTCCGTCCTGACCGAGGAGGAGAGAAAGCTCAGCTGCATTGAGGAGAGTTTCAGCATAACGGTAAACACGGTAGTTGTTGCCATAGTTCATAGTGTTGGCAGCTATGAAGCCGTGGTTTCCGCCTGTTCTTGCGATATACTTCTTTATGAAATAACCGGTTGACTGCCACCTTCCGTGTCCTGCAGTCACATACTCAGGATCTTTGGTGAGGATGTTGTAGATACCTCCGTCGCGGCGCTGGTCGCCTTCGTCATACATTTCATAAGCGTGGGCGGCCACAGGAGCGAAGCCCCATCCGTCGTCATATTCTCCAGCTACTCCGCCAGGGATTCCGATGAGGGTAGAGAATACGTTTCCTCCTGTTGCAATCGGAGCGCCCCAGTCACGGACTCCACCTTCGGAAATATAGTTGATTTCCCAGATGGACTCACTTCCCCATTCTCCGGACTCTGCCCAAATTGACGCAAAATCGCTCACGAGAGAATATTTTCCGCTGTCGATAATATCTTTCATATAGTTCAAAGCCTGCTGATAACGAGACTGGTCATTCTGATACATAACACACTCAGCATAAAGCATTTCAGCCATTGCCTTGGTGACACGGCCCTCAAGTCCTGCAGCAGCCTTCATTGGAAGAACGTCCAAAGCTATTGCCTCTTCAAGCTTGGTAACGATGTTTTCATAAACCTCGTCAGCCTTGAGCTGAGGGCAAGTGTATGGATATTCAAGGTTTACATCATAATAAGGGACATTTCCCCAGAATTTCCAAAGGATGGAATAATAATATGCCTTGAGAACTGTGGCCTCAGCCTTGAAGAGATTCTTTTTCTCATCGCTCATTCCAGGAACTGCATCCACATTCTCAAGAACGATGCAGCTGCGGTTGATTCCTGAATATGCGATAGTCCAGACCTGGTTGCAGCAGTCTGTAGGGGTAGCTGTATAAAAGTGGGTTTTCACGAGAATCGGCTGGTCACCGTCATTCGAACCACCACAATAGATATCGTCCGCCATAATGTCGGAGAGCATTGGAAGCCAGTTGTACTGGTAGAAATAGTCGAACCATTTGGTCGGGTCGTATGCTGCCACGAGTCCCTCGTACATTCTCGACTCATCCTTGAAATATTCGTCGAGAGGCTCAGCCGAGTTGTGGACCGCAGTGACAAAATCCTTGCTGCACGAAGACAGGAACATCATCGCGCCGAGGCAGAGAATCAAATATATCTTTTTCATATCCTTCATAGAATTAAATTAGAAACTGAGGTTCAAGCCGATTGAGAATGTGCGGCTCTGCGGATATACACCACGGTCGAATCCGACATCGGTGTTGAATCCACCACCCTGTACTTCAGGATCGCAACCGGTGTAACTTGTGATAGTGAACAGGTTCTCTGCCTGAGCATAGATCCTGAGTCTGGAGATGAATGCCTTCTTGGTCCATTTCTGAGGAAGGGTGTAGCCGAGCTGAACGTTCCTTGCACGGAGGAATGATCCGTCTTCGAGCCAAAGGTCTGACACCCTATAGTTTTCGTTGGCTGAAGTGAACTCGAATTTAGGATATCTGTTGGTAGAGCCCTCTCCTGTCCAGCGGTTGAGGATGGTGCGCGGAAGGTTGATATAGTAGAGGTCCGTACGGCGTGAGATATAGAATACGTCGCAGCCTGCCTGTCCTTGGAGGAGCATATTGAAGTCTATGCCTTTCCATTCGAATCCGATGTTGAGACCGAAGGTCCAGCTTGGAATACCTTTGCCGATGTAGGTACGGTCGTCATCGTTGATGATACCGTTTCCGTCAATATCGGCTGCGACGAAATTAATCATAGACTCGTAACCGC
>JBJEBO010000509.1:0-5820 GCA_051870155.1 Candidatus Cryptobacteroides sp. | reverse complement strand
CCAATAGGCGTGGATGGCATAGTCGTGGGATACCTTTTCAAGGGTGTTCAAGAAGTAGGAGTTGATTGCCGAAGCTCTTTCATAGTCATCTTCCGCCATAGCTATCTGCAACCTTATCTGCCCATTTTCAGAAGTCGTAGAGTCGGTCATAGCCACATATTTCTCTCGCATTTCCTTTACCTCGGGCCCGACGGGCATCTTGACATATTCCGCATAATCATTGTCGAATTTCTGCATCACATTATACCATTGGGCAAGCTGCGGCTTGCCTAATTTTGAGGTATCAACTTCTTCAAGCACCTGGTTGGCATCAAGAAAAAGCCCGGACTTTGTAAATAGCATCGCCTTTTCAAGGAGTGCGTCAGCAACAAGAGACTCGTCCCCAAGCTTACGTGCCGCTTCTAATTGATTATCAACAGCTTCTTTCGCCTTATCAAAGTTGAATGGAGCATAGGCATCGAAGAGACGGGAATAGATCTCATATTCACGCATCTGATTAACCCCTCGGGAGTTGAGCAGATTCTCCAATCCACTAATCTGCAGCCTGCGGGCTACAACATAGTCATCGGAGTGCTCCAGGACATCATCGAGACGCTCAAGGGCGTCCAAGAGCTTCTCATTCTGCGGATTCTTATCGCAGGAAGGAAACATCAAACAACAAATCAGGCAAAAAACGAATAATTCAGCGCGCAGTCCGTTCATTTTTCAAAGGTGTTATTATAACTATGGGGTAAATATGAGATTATGCAAACTTACAAATTTCACTTGATTAGAAGATGGAAAACGAATCTTGCCCCGAAGTCGTCCTTGCCGGAGCAGCGACCATAGTTCTTATCCAATTCCACGATTCCTCCCAATTTCTCTGCGAGGACCATACAGATGTTCAGTCCCAAGCCCGAGCCCTGCTTGAACTTGTCAAGTTTAGAGAAACGGTGGAAGATATTTTCGGCTTCCTCCGGTGGTATGCCGGTACCGGTGTCTTGTACATAGAAGGAGACATATCCTGGTCTCTCAGCACAGGTGCAGCCAAGAAGAATCTCTCCTTCAAGGGTATGTTTACAAGAATTTGTGAGATAATTGATTATTATCTGCTGAACTCGTTTGGCATCCGATTTCACAGTAAAGTCATCCGATACATCGGAAGAGAAGTTCAACTCCACACCCGAAGGGACCCTGCACTCGACGGTCTTTATTGCCATACGACATATTTCATTGCAGTTGCAGTCGGTTATGAACATCCTGTAGTTGCCGCTATCTATGTCCGAGAGGTCGAGGATGTCGTCTATGAGCATCATCAAAAGAGATGAATTATTGTTGATATATTCGCAATATTCCTCTTTATCCTCATTGGAGAGCTCTAAATCCGGCATCGCGAGCAATTGGGAATAACCCACAACGGCGTTCAGCGGAGTCCGAATCTCGTGACTCATATTCTGAACAAAACTTGTCTTCATTCTGTTCGCATTATCCGCCTCCTTCTTTGCCCTTCGCAGATTCAGTACATAAACGAAAGTAATACAGCCAACGAAAATGACAGCAACGACAATGAAAATAATGAGTATTGACAGGACATAATTCAATTTGCTCTTTTGCTTGATAATCCTTTGGTTGAGTCTGTCATTCTCCACCCTTAGGTCAGATTCCTTCAGGGCCTGGTTGATGTCGTCCTCATAACTTTCCACAATAATCTGAGTGATACGGTCATAACATTGGCGGACGATATCCAAATTGCCATACACCACACCCAATTCGGAAAACAGGATAAGGTCCTCAAGGCGACGGAAAGAACGCAGGGATTCTGTCACGACATCCCAGTTCCCTTTTATAGCACAATCCGTTATCTCCAAAATTGATGCACCTTGCTTATGGGCCCTTTGAAGCAGGGGATTGGAGAGACATTTGGCTTTATAGTAATTGTAGGATGATATATCCTTCTTGACCACAGCGTTGCAGGCGCGGCAATAATTCACGAGAATTGTGTCTATGGATATCTTCGAGGTTTCTAGCGCTTTGTCAACATTGGCCTCATATTCCACAGAGTCATAGTCGTATGTGAATGCAAGACAGATATAGGTCTTTGACATCGACTGCGTCTTTATTGTAACGTCATCAGTCTTGTCATAAGTCTCCGTCGCCTCAAGATAGTAGCGACGTGCATCAGTCCTGTTGAAATATACCCAATTGAGGTCTCCAAGATATTTGGAACTGAGCCATAGTCCGTAGTCATTGTCCATAGCCACGGCATCGTCGTGCATCTTGTTCGCATAGTCCAAGCCCTTGGCTTTGAAACCGGCATTGAAATAATAAACGGAAACCAGCTGATAGGCATAGAAATAATATTGGAGATAACCCGTCTTCAGGGACAGTCCCTTTAATGAATCAAAATATTTGATTATGTCATCTTCCTGTTTGAGGGCAGTAGCATTGCGGAGTCTCAGGACCATTGCAAGTGTCACAGCCTTCTTGTCCCCGACTTTTTCAGCCTGGACCTGCAGCTGATTTATGAGCGGCTGAAAGCCTTCGTACCCAATCAGGGAATCCGCCTGCCTGTAAATCTGATAGCAACTGTCATCAATCTTGTAACGATTGTTCTGGGCGGCGCAGTGAAATGCCACAATACTCAGAATCATCAGGAAAACTATGTTCCGAACCATTTTCATAAGTCAATTGGGACAATAATTTACAAATATAATAAAAAACAGGGGAAGACAAAACGTCATCCCCTGTAATCTTTATTATCAACTCAGCAAAAAGTGCTGGAGCAAAATAAATTAGTCTGTGAGAGAGATTCTCTTGAATACGAGAACTTTAGCTTCTTTGTCCTCTGCTGCGATGACAGCTTTAACTGCGGTCTTGCCGTCACCCATCTGGTAGCCCTGCTCCTCAAGAGTCTGCTCCTTGAAGAATTTCTGGAGACGACCCTTTGCGATGTTTGCCACCATCTGCTCAGGAAGGTTTGCAGCCTTCTCAGCGGAAACGGTCTTGATAATCTCGCGTGCCTGCTCAGCCTGTTCAGCAGTAATCCAGCCTTTTGCCTGGTTGGACTCGATGTGAGCCTCACTGTCAACGTGTGCAGGGTTGATGCCTGCTTTCTCGAGAGCGGCGTTAACTGCTTTCTGAACGAGTTCCTCTTTAGTCTTCTCGGTAGCTGTCTTGAGCTCATTGTCGATAACGTTCTGAGGTACTGTGTCAGCTGAAACAGCTACAGGATTCATAGAAGCAACCTGCATTGCAACTCCCTTGCCAAGTTCTTCGGAAACCGGTTTATTGAAGCCAACGAGAGCTCCGAGTTTTCCGTTGATCTTGTGGATGTACTGTGCAATGTATGGAGCCTCAACTTTCTCATATGCTACGAGGACGTGTTTCTCTCCTGTTTTTCCGGTCTGCTCGGTGATGGCAGCCTCTACAGTCCTTCCATCTGCAAGCACACAAGCTTTGAGAGCCTCTGCATCAGCAGGGAAATTAGCGATAGCCGCATCAGCGATACCAGAAGCAAGTGCCTGGAACTCAGCGTTCTTGGAAACGAAGTCTGTCTCACAGCCAAGGCAGATGATGATAGCCTTATCACCGTTGACACGTGCCATTACAGCACCCTCGGTAGTCTCACGGTCAGCACGTTTTGCTGCTACGAGCTTACCTTTCTCGCGGATGATTTCCTGAGCTCTTGCATAGTCACCGTTTGCCTCAACGAGAGCCTTCTTGCAGTCCATCATTCCGGCACCGGTCATTTGACGCAGTTTTGCTACGTCTGCTGCTTTGATATCCATTGTAAATAGAAATTTTTAAGTTTATAAATCCGCTTCGCGCAAATTATTCAGCGCTTTCCTCGGCAGGAGCCTCAACTGGTGCAGCCTCGGCAGCGAGCTCTTCAGCTGCAGCCTCTTCTGCTTTCACTTCAGCGAGCTTCGTACCTTTGCGTGAACGAAGTTTCTTTCCTGCAGCCTGCTCTGGAGCCTGCTCTGGAGCCTCTTTGTCCTTCTCAAGTTTTCTTTCGTCCAATCCCTCTTTGATGGCACCACAAACCACGTCCATAATGTAGGCGATGGATTTTGCTGCATCATCGTTTGCCGGAATCACATAATCGATCGGAGTAGGATCGCAACAAGTATCAACCATAGCGATAACCGGTATATTGAGACGGTTTGCCTCTTTAACGGCATTCATCTCTTTCTGTACGTCCACTACGAAAAGTGCTGATGGAAGGCGGCTCAAATCCTTGATTGAGCCGAGGTTCTTCTCGAGCTTAGCCCTCTGACGGGTAATCTGGAGACGCTCACGTTTTGCGAGAGTAGCGAATGTACCATCTTCAATCATCTTGTCGATGGTGTTCATTTTCTTGACAGCCTTGCGAATAGTCGGGAAGTTTGTAAGCATTCCGCCCGGCCACCTTTCTGTCACGTATGGCATATTGACAGAGCCTGCCTTTTCGGCTACGATGTCTTTGGCCTGCTTCTTGGTGGCTACGAAAAGCACCTTGCGGCCTGAACGAGCAAACTGTTTGAGAACGTTTGCTGCCTCATCTATTTTGATAATGCTCTTGTGCAGGTCGATGATATGGATACCACCTTTCTGGTCAAAGATGTATGGAGCCATTTTAGGATTCCATTTCCTTGCCAAGTGTCCGAAGTGAACACCTGCATCAAGAAGTTCTTGGAAATTTGTTCTTGGCATCTTTTTAAAGATTTTCTTTTGTTTTTAATTTACCTCTAGGCTTTTGCCTTCAGCCTGTCGGTCTCTTTTCTTCAATTGGGAGCAGCGGCAATTCCGGTCTCCCTAATTTTCCGCAGTCCAGGCATTTTCCGGGCAGTTCCGACAGATTCGCATCTTTCTGTGAAGTCCCGGGAAATTCCACCCGACTGTACTGTAAATCAACAGGTAACGATTAACGTTTACTGAACTGGAAGCGTCTGCGTGCACCAGGCTGACCAGGTTTCTTCCTCTCGACTTCACGTGCGTCACGGGTGAGGAATCCTGCGGCCTTGAGAGTTGACCTGTAAGCTTCTGCATCAACCTCGCAAAGAGCGCGGGCAATACCGAGCCTCATAGCCTCTGCCTGACCTTTGATTCCACCTCCGTCGAGGTTGGCCTTTACGTCAAACTGAGCGGTCGTTCCGGTAACTTCAAAAGGCTGGTTTACAATGTAACGGAGAGTTTCCTCTTTGAAATAATCGCTGAGTTCACGTCCGTTGATCGTGATGTTGCCTTTTCCGGGCACGACATAAACGCGAGCGACTGCTGATTTACGTCTTCCAAGGGCGTTTACTTGTTTCATGCTCTGTCTTAAATTTCGTTCAACTTAATTGTTCTTGGGTTCTGCGCCTGATGCTTGTGCTCGCTTCCCTCATAGAGATAGAGGTTGTTGATGAGCTTTGCACCAAGACGGTTCTTAGGCAGCATACCTTTCACTGCCATTCTGACAAGCTCGGTAGGTTTCTTTGCGAGAATCTCCTTTGGTGTGGTATAGCGCTGTCCTCCCGGATATCCGGTGTGACGGACGTACACCCTGTCGGTCATCTTCTTGCCAGTAAGCTTCACCTTGTCCGCGTTAAGGATGATGACATTGTCGCCACAATCCATATTCGGAGTGAAGTTAGGTTTGTTCTTGCCACGAAGAACAAGAGCAACTCTGGAAGCAAGACGTCCGAGCACCAAGTCGGTAGCATCGATGACAACCCACTCTTTGTTCACGGTTGCCGGGTTGGCATAGACCGTTTTGTAACTTTGTGTGTCCACTGTCTTGACTATTAAATGGTTAATACTAAAATTTGCGATCCCTACACAACATAGGGGGTGCAAAGGTAGCAATTAATTTTGTTTTGG
>JBJEBO010000508.1:0-5847 GCA_051870155.1 Candidatus Cryptobacteroides sp. | reverse complement strand
CAAACAAAAGCGACAGTTTGTTTTTGGCGCAAAGTATTGACAAGCAAATTCTTTTGGATACCGATTTTCGGGTAGAGTGTAAAGATGATTTTTTAGGAGTTATAAACTCTGATTCTTCTTTTATGGGTAATTCTTTGCCGGATAAGGTGATGGAGTTGTATTATGAATTAATTAGTGGTAATACACAAACTCCTGAAAATATGGTGAATCATATTAATTCTTATTATACAATTATTCAAAATTCACAAGAATTAACAACACAAGAGAAGGATTGTATTTATACAGGATTATCGGTATCTTTGTTTAGTTTTGAATATTGGAATGAGTATTATGAGCAATTGGATTAGATTCTCCCATCAGATGATATGTGTTGCAGCAAGTGCACTTTTATGTGCTTTCGTTGTTGAGAGTAATGCCTTATCCATCTGTTTTGCTACTATTTCTGTAATAATTCTATCAATAAGTGTTATTTTTTTATTCGTTAAAGCATATCAAAATAAAGATTTGAAAATCTTACTGAATAAGGAAAATGATTGTTTTTGGATATGTTTTTATATGATAGGATCAACACTTTTGATGAATTACGGACATAACTGGATTTCAGCACTTTTGGGTGCCTTGTCTGTATATTATATCCTATCTGTTATACGAATGGCAATTAACTCAAAGTAATATCTACTATTTCGGAAGGTGGAAGACCTCTGAAATTTCCTGCATTTGGGCTTTGGACATTCCTTCTGGTTCAAAGCCCATATTTTTTGCGCTGATGTAAATTTGTGCTGCCTTGTTGAGGACATCCACCTGGTCGAATGCCGACATTATGTCCGTATCCACAGCAAACACACCGTGTTTTTCCCACATCACGACATCATAGTCTTCGTCGATTGTTTTAATGGTGGCATCCGCGAGCTCAATACTGCCCGGAAGCATATATGGGACCATTCCCAAGCCTCTCGGACAGAAAGCTTTGGTCTCCGGAATCATAGACCATAACATCTTCGTGGCCACATCCTTTCCCATAAAATAGCTGTTGTGGGTGAGGGCGACGAGTTCTATCGGATGAGTATGGAGAGATGCCCTGTATGGAGAACCTTTCGCCAGGAGATAATCGTGTACACTGAGGTGGGACGGAAGTTCGGATGTAGGCATTACCGGGGCGTCCGCAACAATCTCATAATGGGCGCAATCCTCTGTTATGCGGATGATTGATCCGTTTGCCATAGGGTCGCGCGCGAGGTCCCTCATCCTTTTTTGGGTGCCTTTGCAATAGAACCAGCATCCTTTCAGATGCTTGAGAGTCACGCCGATAGGTTGACGCTCGCTGATTGCAGGTAATGAGCGCATTCTGTCGTCAACGTGCTCCGAGATGTTAACGGTGATATTTCCGCCGTTCCTTTCCGCCCATCCTTTTTCCCAAAGATATCCGGCCGTTTCTGCGACCTGCTGGACGACGGCCTTCAATGCCGGGCGATTTTCCAATATAGACATAGTGAAATATTTATACAATTGCAAATATCGGTTATTTATGGAAAATTCCTATAACAATTCAGGAAGGAATGAACTGAAGATAAGCACGGCAATGCCGGCAATCAGCACTGCTATCGTTTTCTTCGAGCATCCTTTCCATTCTTTCAGTATTATGCCCCACACATTCGAGAACGTCACGTTCAGAGCCATAAGGATGCACCAACTGAATGTCATCAGGGATTCTGATGAGGTGAGGAAGCCTTTCCCGAGGCTCAGACCGAAGAATTGGCTGTACCATAGAAGGCCTGCAAGGGCGCAGAATATGAGATTTGAGCCCCAGACCTTGCCATTGGCATAGTCTGAAAAAGTCTTGTTGCGTCCGTTCTGATACAGACAATATGCGGCATTGGTGATAAAGCCTCCGATTGTCACAAGGAACGTGGCCGGCAAACTTTTGAAAATGTCCGCTGAAGCATCGCCGAAATTGATCGGTTCCCCAAAGCCGAGGCCGATGTTGAAGCAGGCGCTCATAAATCCGGCGGAGAGGGCAACTATGATGCCTTTCGGGAAATTGAAATCCTTGATTGCGGCTTTCTTCTCCTCTTCGGAAAGGCTTGAAGCCTTGAGATGTCCGGCAACTCCGATGATGGCTATGCCTATGAGGGTGACAACCACACCGCAGATGACTGATGCAGAGAGTTCACCGGGACGCCCAAGGAGAAGGGGAGTGAGAATCGTTCCCAGACCTGCACAGGTTCCAAGTGCGATTGACTGGCCCAGGGCCACTCCGAGATAGCGCATCGACAGTCCGAAGGTCAGACCGCCCACTCCCCAGAGCATTCCGAAGATGATGGTGAGAAGAGCCTCTTTGGGAAAGGAAGTGTATAGCGCTATAAGGCTGCCTCCCTGAGGTACGGCCAAGAGGGCTCCTAAAAGAGGGAATACCAGCCAGGCAAAGATGCCCTGGATCAGCCAGTAGCTTTCCCAGCTCCACGACCTTATCTTGTTGATGGGAACATAACTGCTTGACTGGCAGAATGCTCCGATTGCTATTATCAACAGTCCTATTGTTATATTCATTGTTTCTCAGGTATTGTAAAGGTTAAGGTAAGATCTCTCCACGCGCTTCGCTTGGTCGAGATGACAAAAAGAAGGCTTCGCTTGGTCGAGATGACAGAAAGTGGGCTTCTCCGGTCGAGATGACGGAGAACCTATCTTCCGGCGAGCACATCTTTTTCGTAACGCTGGACTTCGGCGATGAAATCCTGACCTGCCGGAACATTGTTGCGACGGCAGAATTCATCATAGACAGCGGCCCACGGCATCGACTTGCATTCCTCCATAAGGGCAAGCACCTCAAAACTCCTTCCCTCAAGTTCATACTTGGAAATCAGGTCCTTAGGCTCCAGCAACGCTTTCAGCATACATTTCTGGGCAGCCCTCGATCCTGTGACATAAGCCCCGACCCTGTTCATCGCGCCATCGAAATAGTCCAGTCCGTAATGAACCCTGTCCAGAGCGCCTGCACGCACGATTTCCGAGAACAATTCCTGGGTGTTGTCATCCATTATAGTTACGTGATCGGAATC
This sequence comes from Candidatus Cryptobacteroides sp., assembly GCA_051870155.1. Taxonomy (GTDB): domain Bacteria; phylum Bacteroidota; class Bacteroidia; order Bacteroidales; family UBA932; genus Cryptobacteroides. The sequence continues at coordinate 2,791 of JBJEBO010000508.1, read as the reverse complement.
CCAACGAATCGGACGGCTCACGTGCAGCATCAACTCAGGTACATAGCACAAAAGAGCGGAAACCTTGTCCGCAGGACTCTCTGTAGGATGGTAATGTCCCGTATCGATGGTTGGTATCTTCCCGTTCACGGCTGCGTATGCGGTGTAAAAATCGTGTGAACCAACGGTGAAACTCTCCAGACCTATTCCGAACACCTTTCCCTCGATACAATCTTTCATATACTCTTTCTTCTCGGCAAAAATCCTGTCGAGCGATTCCTTGAGCAGGCTTCTGTAGAGATGATGATTCACGGAAACATCCTTGCATCCATCGTGAACCCAAACATTCATTATGCACGGATCTCCCTGGGCCTTTCCCATCGCATCTGCAATGTCACGGCACCTCTTCGTATGCTCAACCCAAAAATCCCTTATTCCCTTGTCCGGATTGGCAAGCGAAAGATTTCCGCTTTTCGGATGTGAGAACGAAGTCGAATTAAAATCGAGTTTGGTGTCGTGCTCCTTTCCCCAATCAATCCAGCTTTGGAAATATTCTACTGTAACTTCATCTCTGTCAACTACTTTCCCTTGGAAATCCCCGTAAATTTCGTGGAGATTCAGTCTGTGCGTCCCCGGGATGAGGCTCTTTGCCTTCAGAATGTCGGAACGCAATTCGTCTATGTTGCGTGCAGCACCGGGATAGTTTCCTGTACTCTGGATTCCTCCGGACAATGCACCTGCTTGAATTTCAAAACCTTTAACGTCATCCGCCTGCCAGCAGTGCATACTGAGGTGGAAATCCTGTAATTGGGAGAGAACTTTCTCCGTGTCTATTCCCAATTCCGCATAGCGTTCTTTTGCAAGGTCGTACGCCTGCTTGATCTGTGATTCGTTCATAAATTTATCCTCAAAAAAAGTTCATAATCCTGTGAACGGTCATCTGAAGGAACATATTCCTTCAGAGACACGGACACAGCTGATACTGCCCTCATTTGAGCTTGAGATGAAAGCAGCCCGGCGGCTTTTGCCTGGACCAGGGCGTTTCCCATCGCCGTTCCTTCGACCGGCCCGCAGACAACCCTGATTTGAAGCACATCCGCCAGATATTGCATAAGGTAAGAATTGCGTGAACCGCCTCCAATCACATTCAAAGTCCTGATTGGGTGCGGTGACATAGTTTCCAGTGTCCCGATTACCTGACGGCAGCGAAGGGCAAGACTCCGGAAAATGCAGCGGCAATAGTCTGCAGGAGTCTGTGGGACAGGTTGTTTCGTTGCCTGGCAGAATGAATCTATGGCGTCTTTCATAGAGACAGGATGGGCAAAACATTCTGCATCAGGATTTATGAGAGAATCGAAGTCGGTAGTGTCGCAAAGCGCGACCAATTCACCGACAGATTCAGGGGCGTTTTTGAATGAAAGCCTGCACTGCTCGAAGATCCACATTCCGCAGATGTTCTTGAGGAAGCGCACTGTTCCATCCACTCCGCCTTCGTTTGTAAAATTATGTTTGAAACTCTCTTCCGATATTATCGGTCGAGGGGATTCAATTCCAAGAAGAGACCAGGTCCCGCAACTCAAATATGCGAAATCTGAATCTGAGGCCGGTACCGCCGCCACAGCTGAAGCAGTGTCGTGACCGGCAACCGCTATGACTTTCACCGCTCCTGCTCCGGTCGCCTCCTGCACTTGCGCAGAAAGTGTTCCGATTATCTCCCCAGGCTTCACCATTCTCCCGAATTTCTCCCGTTCTATGCCAAGGACTTTGAGTATTTCGGGGTCGAGGTCCCCTGTTTCAGCATTGACAAGCTGGGAGGTTGAAGCTACCGTGTATTCGCAGACGCTCACGCCTGTGAGCATATATGAAAGAGCATCAGAGATGAAAAGAATCTTTTCCGCCGCCTTCAGGGCACTGCATCCGTTTTCTGCAAGTGTGTCAAGTTGGAAAACGGAATTGAAATTCATAAACTGGATTCCTGTTCTCCTATATAGTTCTTCTGAAGGCATTTTCCGGAAAAATCTCTCCTGAGCCCCGTCGGTATGAGGGTCGCGGTAGCAATAGGGGAGTCCGAGAAGTTGTCCGTCGGCTCCGAAGAACGCGAAGTCGCATCCCCAGGTGTCAATCCCGATGGACTCTATCTCAATCCCTTCGTCCACAGTCTTTTTCAGACCTTTCAGCACTTCATTGTAGAGATGCGGCAAATTCCAGAACAAATGTCCTCCCAAGGGGATAATCGGGTTGTCAAACCTCGTCAATTCCCTCATTTGCATTTTCTCCCCATCAAAGTGAGCCAATATGGTCCTGCCGCTCGTAGCACCGAGATCGACGGCAAAAAAGTATTTCTGAGACATTTGTGCTATATTACATTTCCACTTCGAATCTGTGGCTTCCTGCACGGACATTCTCTGACTTGCGTGAGCCGTCTGCCAAAGGAAGGAGCACTGTTCCCTTGCATCCTTTCGGCACTTCGATTTCATAGATGAATCTGCCGTTTTCCTTCTTCCAGTTGGATTTTATCTTTCCGTTGACCGAATTGTACGAACAGTTTACAAATGTCAGTCCGTCAACAGGATAAGGCTTGAACTCAATTTCTTTGTAGCCTGGTTTGAGCGGACGGATGCCGGCGAGATATTCATATTCCCATATTATAAGGTCGCCCAAAAGCATCACGTGGTTGCCCGAGTTCATTGACGGTGCGGCGGTGTTGCCGTTCCAGAGCTCCCAGATGGTAGTTCCGCCATTCTTCGCCATATATCCCCAGCTTGGATAGGTGTCATTTGAGGCGATGGTGTAGGCGAGGTCGCCCCTTCCG
>JBJEBO010000507.1:0-5857 GCA_051870155.1 Candidatus Cryptobacteroides sp. | reverse complement strand
ATCGATGCTAAAGCATCTCCAAACAAGGTGTTTCGCACTTGCGAAACTTAAGTATTCTAATATCCGGTTTCGGGTTTCTTATATATCAAACGTTTACATCCTCGTAGTCAGATACTGTAGGATTGAAACCGATTTCTTTGAGACCGAGTGTCTTGGCATCAATGCAAAGTTCATAGCTGTAGAAATTACCATTCTCCCAGTTGCTGTCTGATGCGCTGATTCTGATTTTCGCGTCTGTTACGGGGATTGCGAAGTCGATGTCTTCGCGGCAGACCAATGCATCAAAATGAATTGTAATCTCAGTCGATGTGCCGGAAACGACAACTCCTGTATAATCTCCGTTCTCCATATCGAATGTAGGAGCCTCCGAATCTGAGGAAATGGATTCCGAGTCGGTGATGTTGGTGCCGAACTCCGGAAGCACTACCATTTGCTTGCGTCCCTCGATTCTCATATTAGTGATAGTGACGCTATGGCCCTCAATTGTCTCATAAACGCCCAAACGCACGTATGCATATTCGCAATTTTCCACTTTGGTGGATGCATCGGCAAAATCAAATTCGTCTTCGAACTGTTTGTCGAATGTTTCCATCTTGCCGCAGCTTGCCAAAATAATGATGTTTGAAAGAATGATTGTGAAAAATGCCTTGTAGTTCATAGTGCGTGTGTTGTTTGTTTGACATTGCAAAGGAAGGCATTCAAAAATGCAATCGTCCCCATAATCGCAAAACCTCATAAAGTATTGCAGGTCTTGCGCAATCGTATGAAAATTGCGGATATGGGAATTTTGTTATATCTTTGAAAATCCGCTTTCAGGATAAGTTGACAGACACCTATGGACCAAATAAACCATTTCCTATTATTCTTCCTATATGCCGCGGCTTTTTGCCTTGCAGTTGCAGTCGGACTTACATTCCTCTTATCCAAGAGAGTATATGGGACCTATGAAAAGCTTCAGAAACTTTTCGGAGTGTTCCTACTGCTGATTGCAATCCATCTTTTTGTCCAGAATTACACTTCTTTTTTCGGAGAGGTTGTGGGTATTGTGCTATTGTGCCTGCTTGTCCTACTCGATTTGTGTGCCTTGATTTACACTGTGGTCTTCATATCCCGTTCTTTGCACCAAACCGACGATATTTCCGACAAAATTGCGGATATGGGAATAAAAAATGATGTTGATTGCACATCTGACAATAAATCCGATAAAAAATCCAAGACTGAAGAAGATATTCCGATGAAGTCAGTACCGGAAAACGAGTTGGCGTATGAAATTGAGGATGGTGAAGCAGATAAATTCGATGACGAAGGGGAGGCTATTGAGCAATTGGAAAATCCGAATATTGATGATTTCCTGTTTTTCCAGAAGGTTGAGGCGCTAATGGTTAACGAGATGCTTTTCTGCGAACAGGATTTGTCGAGGGAAGATCTGGCTGCTGCAATCGGCACCAACAGAACCTATCTTGCGAGGAGCATCAAAAGCGCGACAGGAAAAACTTTCTCCGGATATATTACGGACTTGAGGACGGCCTATGCCGCAAAACTCCTTATCACCACGGAAGAACCTCTGGATCTTATAGGAACATTGGTCGGCTTCAGGTCAAAGAGCGCCTACTACCGCGCGTTCTCCGCAGCTTATAATTGCTCTCCGTCCGAATATCGAAAGAACTCCGTCTGTCTCCGAACCCTTGAGAAAGAAGAGGGCAGCATATAAAAAAAGAAGAAGATGAATCTCTTCACCTTCTTCTCATTCACTATAACCCTATTATTAACAACTAAACTAACCATCTTATCTATTTGCAAATGCTGTGCCAGAACTAAAATCTATTCCAATCTTTCGATTTTTATTTGTTGAATCTCATAATTCGTGGAATTATAATTAACGAAGATTGTCACAACAAACATTTCTCCTCCTGCCGTCAAGGTCCCGAGCGCATATTTCATATTTGAGCGACCTGCCTTGTGAGTTATATCAAATGAACGCGGAGTATAAGAATTGAAAAATGATTTCATTATCTGTATGGCCTGATTCCTGCTTGAATTGTTGGTCGAAGACAGGATTGAAACCTCAAGATTGTCTGCAAACCAGGCTGATAGCTTTTCTGTGTCGCCATTCCCGAGATATTTTGCAATTGGAACGAACACATCGTAACCTTTGTTCTGGGCGCCGGCGGCGACCCCGATCAATAAGGCGAGGGAAAGCGTGCAACATCTGAGGGTTCTTGTCATTACCATAGAAATAAAAATCGTGCATCTAATTGCAAATACCGAGCCACATTCGTATATTTGCAAAGACGGAACAACAGGTTTGCGATGAAGATTACGCTACTTGCAGTAGGAAAAACCGATTTCCCTTGGATAAGGGAGGGACTGGGCATCTATGCTGCCCGGCTCAATCATTATGCTCCGTTTTCAATAGTGGAAATTCCTGAATTGAAAAATGTTTCGTCCCTCACCAAAGAGCAGATAAAACAAAAGGAAGGGGAACTGATCCTTAAAAATATCAAGTCGGATGATGACCTCATCCTTTTGGACGAACGCGGCAAGACCTTCACTTCGGTCGAATGGGCTTCAGAGCTTGAAGGGCTCATCACCCGTTCCCGCCGCAATGTGGTCTTTGTAATTGGAGGCGCCTACGGATTCTCGGCAGATGTATATTCGAGGGCATCTTCAAAAATATCCCTTTCCAAGATGACCTTTTCCCATCAGATGGTGAGGGTGATTTTCGTAGAGCAATTATACCGTGCATTCACCATAATGCGTGGCGAACCTTATCATCACGAATAGAATATGGAAAAGACGCTTAAATATCTGAAAGAGAACGGAAGCGTCATCTGCGTGATGCTCACCCTCCTTCTTTTCTTCTTTTCCCTTTTGGTCAATTCTTCTGCAGATAGTTCCGAGAGGGTAGCCCAGAGAACAGCGAAACTGATAGGGAAGCGGATGGAATTGCTTGATACTTATATTGAAAGAGCTTTGACCGAGGACCATTCTCAATGGTTGGAAATGCCCGATCTGCCCCAGGATATGGTCATCTACCGCTATGTTTACGACACTCTTCAATGCTGGTGCAACCAATTCACCGTGAGCAACGATGACATCAGTTCGAGGATGGTGTTCCAGAAACTTTCCAATATGCGCTCCAGCATTTCTTCTCCGCTGAGGGATGTGAAAGGAAAGGTGTCCTATCTCAATCTCGGTCCCAAATGGTATCTGGTCAAATCTGTCACCGACGGGGCGAATTGCAAGGTGATTGCCGGAATTGAAATCAAGAACTCCATAATAGACAATATGAACAAGGCGGACAACGGAGTCAATCCGCGTTTGCATCTGCCTTCCCGTTATTCCATCTGGCCCATCAACTATAGCGGCGGCTCCGCCGTCTATTTTGGCAACATTCCGCTTTTCAAGGTCATATCCGATACCAACTTGGATTCTCCTTTCGTCGCAGACTCCATCCTGCGTTGGCTTTCCCTTCTGCTCGTAGTTGCCGCAGCCCTTCTGTATCTTCTGGCACATCGCACTTTCCGGGTATATTCCATCACCCTTGCCATAATAACCTCGGCTTCATTTATTGCCTACCTTTGGGGATTGCAGTTGCGTGATGCCTCATCTCTTTTCTCCCCGACGGTATATGCAGACGGGTATTTGCTCTACTCTTTCGGGTCGCTTATTATATTAGTAGTCCTCATAGTACTCTACTCTCTTTGCACTTGTATGATGAGGAAAACGGCTTTGCGCCAGATCGTTTCTACAGGAAAGAAAGCGCCTGCCGTGATTTATATCCTATGGGTCACAATTATATCCATAGGCATAATCATCTTCTCTCGTTTCTTCCTCAGGAGTATAATCCTCAATTCCAACATATCCCTCGACCTTTTCCTCTGGACCAGATTCAGTTATTATACTATTGCGGTATATCTGGCCTATGTCCTGTTGATGGTGAGCGCTATTATGCTGTTCCTCACATCTCTTCCGATGTTCCGTTATCTGACCGAGAAGAAGCCGTCTGTTTCTGTAAGGACTATATTGATTTGCTATTCAATTGCTTGTGCTATTCTTTTCACTTTTATATCCGGCTATGTCGGCGACCAGAAGGAACAGAACAAGGTCACTGTGTGGGCAAACCGGCTTGCCATTGACAGAAATCTTGAGGTTGAACTGATGTTAAGGGGAGTGGAGGACCAGATTGCATCGGATCCACTCATTACCGCTCTTGCAGAAATCGACAGGACTGTGGTTATCAATCGCTTGAATGAGGTCTATCTTGGAAGAATCCAGACGGATTATGATATTTCGGCCGTGATTGCTTTGGGCCAGGATGTATCTTCCCTTGATTATATCAGGACCAAGATAAGCGACGGCGTTCCCATCTATGACGGCTCGCGCTTCCTGTTCACCACCTCTCCGGACGGGAAATCCGGCTATGCCGGCTTGTTTATGTATTATTCCCAGCAGTCGGGAGTGATAAGGATGTTATTGGAGATAGAACCCAAGACTAATAGGGACGATAGGGGATATTACAGCCTTTTGGGAAAATATGTGCGCTCTTCCGAGGTGAACATTCCCCAATATTATTCCTATGCCAAATATGTTTCGGACAAACTCGTGACATACAAGGGTAACTTCAGTTATTCCACTGTTCTCCCTCTGCCCCAGAAGGAGGCCATCCAGGACGGCATCAGGAGAATTGACATTGATGATTATGTCCATTTCATCCGCTGTGTTGCCGATGACGAGCTAATCATCATTTCGCGCAAGGGAAAAGGAAAGATGACCTATCTGGTGACTTTCTCCTATCTCGCCTTCCTCTGTTATGGTCTGCTCTGGCTGATTACAAAACGGCGCAGAACATACGGCTTCCCTGAATTCAAGCATAATTATTTCCGTTCCCGCATAAATTGGATATTGAGTATCTCTCTCATTTCGACGATTGTCATAATGACTCTGTTCAGCATCTCCTTCGTGTATAGCAGAAACCAGAGCAATATGAACAACCTGATGTCTGACAAGGTTACCACTATCCAGACTCTCCTGGAATCCAAGCTCAGACATTTCAATGGTTATAGCGACCTCAATTCGCAGGAACTTGTAAACATTCTCGAGGATGTGGCCGCCACCACCAATGCGGACATTTCCCTCTACACCCCGAGCGGTAAGGCTTTCCGTTCCACAACTCCGGAAATTTTCGACAGAATGCTGGTCGGCTTCAGAATCAATCAGGATGCCTACTACAATATCCGATATCGCAATCAGAGGTTCTTTATCAACAAGGAATATATCGGTTCACAGGAATATTATGCACTCTATGCTCCTCTTTTTAATTATGAGGGAAGGATGATTGCCATAATGAGTGCTCCATATACTAACAGCAGCTATGACTTCAGCCAGGAGGCTTTCTCCCACGCTGTCACCATCATCAACCTCTTCCTCATCTTGTTGTTTGTTACCCTCCTTTTCAGCACATCGGTGGTGAATGCGATGTTTCGCCCTTTGGTGGCATTGGGACAGAGGATGAAGTCGGTCACCATCCACAATCTTGAATACATCATCTATTCCCGTGACGATGAAATCTCCATCCTCGTGGATGCCTATAACAGGATGGTACACGCCCTTTCAGAGAGTATGAAGCAGCTTACCCAGACCGAGAGGGACAAGGCTTGGAGCGAAATGGCCCGCCAGGTGGCCCACGAAATCAAGAACCCTCTTACCCCTATAAAACTTGAGATTCAGCGTCTTATACGCCTGAAGCAGCGCAACGACCCTTCCTGGGAGATGAAATTCGACAAGGTTGCCGCTGTGGTCCTTGAGCATATCGACATTCTTACTGACACGGCAAACGAATTTTCTACTTTTGCCA
>JBJEBO010000506.1:2390-5869 GCA_051870155.1 Candidatus Cryptobacteroides sp. | reverse complement strand
ATGAATCTGATAAGGACCTCGCCACCTTCGGTAGGGCTACGGATGCCTGGAAAGATGACAATATGCTTTCTGCTGAAGCCGGTTGGTATGACAGGGCGAGGGAACTTTTCCTTTTCAGGAAGGATGTCCACGTGATGACAGACACCCAGGAGGCTTGGGGCGATTCCTTGTATTTTCACCGTAACGATATGATAGTGACCTTGCTCGGTAATGCCCAGGTCACAGATACATCAAGGAATGTGTCGGCAGTCGCAGGAAGGATGCACTATGTGGATTCCATTTCAAGGATGACCTTGACACGCCGTCCTGCTGTGATTGCTGAGGTAGCGGAAGAAGAAGGGGTGGATACGGTTTATTTCGGAGCAGATACCCTTATATATTATACTGTCCCGATGTGTGACATCGATTCCGCTTATCTTGCTGATGCGAAAAAGCGCCTTGCCGATATGGATACCGACCCGGTGAGTACTTATAGGGCTAAAAGCCGTGCCGAAGCTGCCCAGAAGAACTCCCAGAAAGACGGCAAGAATGGGCAGGGTGGCAAGAATGGACAAGGTGGCTCTCGCCCGGGCGGTTCATCTGCCGGTCCTGCCAATTCTGGTAGGTCGCAAGGAAAACCTGGCAGCAACTCTGCTATGCAGCGTACCACCAAGGGGAAGAAGTTGTCTTATGCCGATTCCGCCACGGCAGCAGTTATGGCAGTGATGGATTCGGTGGCCTCATCCAAGGCAGTTCCACAGACTCCTATGCCTCCTTTCCCTGACCTCGGTGATTCCCTTTCGTCATCTCAACTTCGTGATTCGCTTGATAAACAGGCTCTTCCGTCTTCTGTAGATTCTTTGGCTCCGAAAGATTCGTCAGCAACAGCTGATTCTCTTGCCGCAGCCGATTCTTTGGCATCGGCAGATTCCATTCCTGCAGCTCCTGCGAAAGACACAACAAAGATGGGTTTCATAAAGGCTTTGCGTAATGTGAAGGTTTACAGGAATACAATGCAGATAATCTGCGATTCATTAGAGTATTCTGATGTAGATTCCCTTGCACGCCTTTTCAAGGAACCTATTATCTGGAATGAAATCAGGCACCAATATGCCGCGGACAGCATCTCCGCTATCATAAGGAATGGTTCTATGGAAAAGGCCAGCCTGATGTCGAATGCCTTCATCCACGTCCAGGAAGACTCTATCCATTATGATCAGATAAAAGGTGCCGAAATGGTCGCATATTTCGACCCGTCCGGAGAACTCACCCGTTTCGATGCACTTGGAGGTGCATCTGCATTGTTCTATATTGAGGAACAGCAAACTCTTGCCACGGTCAACAAAAAAGAGTCAAAGATGTTGTCTGCCATTTTTGACAACGGTGACATAAGCAAAATTTATTATTTCGATACCGCAACGAGTGATGCCTATCCACTTGTCTATATGTCATCCGACGACCAGACTCTTAAAGGATTCAACTGGCAGCCGAAGAGGCGTCCGGCATCCCGGGATGAAGTCACTCCGCTCAAACTCAGACCGATAGAGAGAGCCAGATACGAAAAGAGACCGCGTGCTGCGTTCAAACAGACGGAAAAATATTTCCCGGGATATATGGGGGATATATACAGACAGATACAGGTCAGGGATTCCATTCAGGCTGTTCGTGCAAGGGAACGTGCTGAAAGACAGAGGCTTGAAAAAATGGCATCAGACTCCCTCGCCCTTAAGGATTCATTGGCATTGACTGATTCTCTCGGATTGAGGGATTCCCTGGCGCTTGCAGATTCACTTGCTAAGATAGATTCCCTTGCCGTCACTGACTCTTTGGCTTTGTCCGATTCATTGGCCGCAAAGGACTCTATTGCAATCAGCGATTCTCTTGCTGTGTCCGACTCATTGGGAAGAACTGAAATCAAGGATTCTCTTCAGACTGAAAAGGTGCTTTCAAAGGACGAAATACGTGCGAAGCGTGAGGCGGAGCGTCAGAAGAAGCGCGAGGAGCGTCTTGCTGCAAAACAACGCAAGAAGGAAGCCAAAGAAAAAAAGTGGGAGGAAAAGGATCGGCGGGATGCCGAGAAATTGAAGGCAAAAGAGGAAAAGAAAGCCGCAAAACTCCGAAAACGCCAGATGGAGGCACTTAAGGAAGCCTTGCGGCAGAATGCAATAGATGAGTCTAAACTTGAGAATTTCAAGGAAATATATCGCACCAAGGAAATGCGCCGTCGCGCTAAGAAATCAGATAGCCCTAATCGTTCTCGGCAAAAAGACTGATGATGTTGAGAATTACCTTTGATGCCTTTTCCATACTCTCCAGTGGAACGAATTCAAGTTTTCCGTGGAAATTGTGACCTCCTGCGAAAATGTTCGGGCAAGGAAGTCCTTTGAATGAGAGATTCGCTCCGTCTGTACCGCCTCTGATAGGCTGGATATGTGGAGCAAGTCCTTCCATCTCCATAGCCTTGACAGCCTTTTCCACGATGTGGATATGTGGTTCCACCTCTTTTCTCATATTATAATACTGATGCTTGATTTCCACTGTTGCGGTTCCGCAGCCGTATTTCTCGTTGATGAAATCGACGCATTTCTGCATATAAGCCTTTTTCTGCTCGTAAAGGTCCATATCGTGATCGCGGATGATGTATGAGAATGTGGCATTCTCCACTGTTCCGTTGAATCCGATGATGTGGTAGAATCCTTCGTAACCCTCTGTGTATTCAGGTCTTTGCTCCACAGGAAGAAGATTGTTCAATTCCATACCTATGAGTATGGCGTTTTTCATCTTTCCTTTTGCATATCCCGGATGGAGGTTGCAGCCCTGGATCTTGACTGAAGCAGATGCTGCATTGAAATTCTCATATTCGAGTTCTCCCACCTGTCCTCCGTCCATTGTATATGCGTAATCGGCTCCGAAGCGCTCTACATCGAATTTAACAACGCCCCTTCCGATTTCCTCGTCCGGAGTGAATCCGATTTTTATGTCTCCGTGCTTGAATTCCGGATGATTTACAACGAATTGCACCGCATCCATAATTTCAGCGATTCCCGCCTTGTCATCCGCTCCGAGGAGGGTGGTTCCGTCGGTTGTGATAATCGTCTGACCTTTGTAACCTTCGAGTTCAGGAAAGTCAGCGACTTTGAGTGCAAGTCCTTTCACCCCTTTGAGAGGAATATCTCCTCCGTCATAATTGTTGATTATCTGCGGTTTAATATTCGCTCCTGAAGCATCCGGAGCGGTGTCCACGTGGGCAATGAAGCCGATTGCAGGTACTTTTTTACCGCAATTTGACGGTATTGATGCCATTACATATCCGAATTCATCGAGGGTGGCATCCACTCCCATTCCGACAAGTTCGTCACGGAGCATCCTGAGCAGATCGAGCTGTTTTGCCGTGCTCGGCTGGGTCTCCGACTCTGGATCAGACTGTGTGTCAACCGACACATATCTGAGAAATCTGTCTAATATTTTTTCCATTTTATTCTAATTGTCATCTCAATCAA
>JBJEBO010000506.1:0-2290 GCA_051870155.1 Candidatus Cryptobacteroides sp. | reverse complement strand
TCATCTCGACCAAGACCTATTTTTTTGTCATCTCGACCAAGGCCGTAGGCCGCGTGGAGAGATCTATTCCTTAGAAGCGCGAAGCGATGAATAAATCATATATCCTATAATAGCAAGATAAGGTACAATCGCCACAGGCTCAGTCCAAGCCGAAGGCTTCATATAAAGATCCACATTTGCGAATCTGAGAATTGCACTTACTACACCCATCAGGGCACCGCCGGCGATAAAACCGGAAGCTATGAGCGTACCTTTTTCTGTGCGTGCGTCATTGAGTTCCTTGTCTTTGCTGCGTGAACCCACGAACCAGGCGATGGCACCACCTACCAGAAGAGGCAAGTTGAGGTCGAGAGGAATAAACATTCCGAGTGCGAAAGGAAGGGTAGGCACTTTGCAGAAATTCAGAACAAGGGCAAGCAGGGCACCGATTCCATAAAGCAGCCAAGGTGCGTTTCCTCCATTCATCATAGGCTCTATAACGGCAGCCATTGCATTTGCCTGAGGTGCCACGAGGGCGTTTTCTCCGGTGAATCCGTATGTCTTGTTGAGGACTAGCATCACTCCTCCTACTGTGGCTGCGGCAACCAATGTGCCGAGGAATTTCCAAGTTTCCTGTTTCTTAGGTGTAGAACCGATCCAATATCCGATTTTAAGGTCGGTGATGAATGCACCTGCAACTGAAAGTGCCGTGCAGACCACTCCTCCGATAATCAGGGCGGCTGTCATACCTGCAGTTCCGTTAAGTCCGCAGGCAACCATAATCAGGGATGCAAGGATGAGTGTCATAAGAGTCATACCGCTGACCGGATTGGATCCGACGATTGCGATTGCATTTGCAGCGACTGTCGTGAACAGGAAAGCGATTATTCCCACAACGAGGACGCCCACGACAGCGAGCCAGAATTTGTCAACAACCCCGAATGCAAAGAAAAGCAGAATAGCAAGAAGGGTTACTCCAATGCCTATTGCTATGATTTTCATAGAAATATCTTTCTGCGTCCTTATCACTTCGGCTTCTGCTCCGGTCTTCTTCCTCTTGAATTCGGAAGCGGCAAGACCGACTGCGGATTTAATCACGCCGAATGATTTGGCTATTCCTATGATTCCTGCGGTGGCAATGCCTCCGATACCGATGTGACGTGCATATTCCCTGAAAATCTGGTCTGCAGACATTTCTCCGATGGTAGTAGTAATTCCTGTGTTCATCAGGTCAATCACCTGTCCACCCCAAATCAGGTTCATAAGAGGAATGATTACGAGCCAAACGAGGAAACTTCCGCAACAGATTATGAATGAATATTTCAGACCTATTATATATCCAAGTCCGAGAACGGCTGCACCTGTGTTCATCTTCAGCATCACTTTGGCCTTGTCCGCGATAGCGGCACCGAAAGGCAGCACCTTGGTTGTGATGGTTTCTGCCCAAAGTCCGAAGGATGACACGATGAAGTCATAGAGACCTCCAATCAGTCCGCTGATGAGCAGGGTTTTGGCTCCCTTTCCGCCGCTTTCGCCGCTGACAAGGACCTGTGTGGTCGCGGTTGCCTCAGGAAAAGGATATTTTCCGTGCATTTCCTTGACGAAATATTTCCTGAACGGGATTAGGAACAGGATTCCGAGGATTCCTCCGAAAAGAGAAGAGAAGAACACCTTCGTGAAATTGACGGTAAGTTCCGGGTATTTGTCCTGGAGAATGTAAAGTGCAGGGAGTGTGAATATGGCACCTGCGACGATGGCTCCGGAGCAGGAACCGATTGACTGGATCATCACATTTTCTCCAAGAGAATTTTTTCTTCCCAATGCTGTTGAAAGGCCGACTGCGATAATAGCTATAGGAATAGCCGCTTCAAAGACCTGACCTACCTTAAGACCGAGGAAAGCCGCCGCCGCTGAAAAGATGATCGTCATCACCAGTCCCATTGTTACGGACCAAGGGGTGACTTCGGGATAATTCTTGTCCGGTGAGAGCAGCGGCTTATACTCTTCGCCGGGTTTGAGTTCCCTGTGCGCGTTCTCCGGCAGGGATGTGTTCTTCTTTTCCATATCGAATTTCATTTTCTGCAAAGATAAGGAATCTTCAAAAAATACTTGCATCATTGGGCCGGAACCTATATATAATTAGGCTGAAAAAGGGTTTTAAGCAGAAAAATTGCAAAAAATGTTAAAAAAAGTTCAGAAAAATTTGCACTTAAAGAAAAAGTGCGTATCTTTGCAGCCCGTTTGAGAAATAACGGTGAGTTCTTTGATTATTTTCGGATGGATGCGAGGCGAACGATTGAGACGGGAGGGA
>JBJEBO010000505.1:0-5878 GCA_051870155.1 Candidatus Cryptobacteroides sp. | reverse complement strand
GAGGTCGGAAAACGAAAGTAGGAAGAAAACTACTTCGTTTTCCTCCTACTCGATAATCTTCGATTGAATTATTTTGTCTTGTAAGTCCTGCGATAAATTTCGTTATCAATACCGCTTGTATTGGATTCTCCTTTTTCGTCGTGGCTGCATTTAACAACTACGGTCATTCCGCTGAAATCAAAGAAAGAGCAATACTCAGGATCTTTCTCAGCAGCATCCATTGCTGCATTTACAGCATTCTTAACAAGGTTGTCGCAGTCCTTTTTTTGTCCTGTTACTTTCCAGGCACTGCTCAATCTTGAACCGATTTTCTGCATTTCTGCATCTATCTTTGCTTCTCCGAGAGGATCAGTCTGCCAGGACATACTTACTCCGGTTGCAGTTTCAGATGAAGGTAAAATTTGGTAGATGAAATCTCCTGTTACATTTGGCTGGCAAGATGTAAAAGCCAATGCCATAAGCGCAAATGCCACAAAAATAAATCTTTTCATAGTCGTGAAAATTAATGATTAATAATATACAATAATCAACAAAGTTATAAAAACTAAAGTATATTCAAACTTTGCTCCTTGATTTTTTCGAGTTCGTCTTTCATCATAACGACAAGTTTCTGAATCTCAGTGTGGTTTGCCTTTGAACCTGTCGTGTTGATTTCGCGTCCCATCTCTTGGGCAATGAATCCAAGCTTTTTCCCGGGATATGCCTCATTATCGATAGTATCAAGAAAATATTTGCAATGCTGGCGCAGACGCACCCTTTCCTCGTTGATGTCGAGCTTTTCGATGTAATAAATCATCTCCTGCTCCAAACGGCTCGAATCCGGTTCCGCCTTTAATTCTGCGAAACGGCTTAAAATTTTTTCCCTTATGGCATCAATCCTCTCTTTCTCGTATGTTTCGATTTCCTGAGAAATCTCCAATATCCTATTAACCTTCTCGGTTACATCCCTCCTGAGCACTTCACCCTCCTTCGCCCGGAACTCATTGATGGCCTCCAAAGCCGAATCAATGCAGGACTCCACCAATGGCCAATTCTCGTCGGTGATTACATCCTGTTTCCTCGTGTCAATGACATCCGGCATTCTGAGGATGGCTGCGATGAGGTCATTGGGATTTTGCATAAACAGATTCACTGCCCCCATCGCATTTCCCAAATTGCGGATCTGCTCGTAATATTCAAGGGCAAGCGCCTGGTTTATCTGCTTCACACTTTCCGCCGCATTAGGCTCGTAGGTCAGGAAAAAATCTATGTTACCCCTTGAAAGGGAGTTTGCAATCTTTTGTCTCACAGATATTTCCTTGTCTTTAGGAAGAAGAGCTGTCTTTATCCCTATATCGGCGGTTTTCCCGTTGAGGGATCTGATTTCCACCGTTATCTTTCCGCTTTCAAGCAAGACCTCTGCCTTGCCATAGCCTGTCATTGATTTTATCATTGTCGAAATTTTATCCTTAATTTTTAATTGAAAGCGCAAAAGTACTGAATTTTCCCTATATTTGCGAGATTATTTGCAAATAACTCATTGTATATGGAAGAAGCAAACAAAGAACTTAACGAGGTGAAAAATCTCAACTTCCTCGAAGAAATCATCGAATCAGACCTGGCATCAGGCAAATGTGACAGTATAATGACGCGTTTCCCGCCTGAACCGAACGGCTATCTTCACATCGGACACGCGAAGAGCATCTGCATAAACTTCGGTCTTGCAAAGAAATATGGCGGAAAAACCAATCTCCGTTTCGATGACACCAACCCTGTCAAGGAGGACACTGAATATGTCGATTCAATCAAGGAAGACATCAAGTGGCTTGGCTTCGAGTGGGAGAACGAAAGATATGCATCAGACTATTTCGATCAGTTGTATGAATGGGCGGAACTGTTGATTCAGAAAGGATTGGCATACGTTGACGACCAGTCTCAGGAAGAAATCCGCGCAGGTCGTGGAACCGTGCAGGAGCCTGGAAAGGAGAGTCCGTACAGAAATCGCTCCGTAGAGGAGAACCTCAAGCTTTTCCGTGAGATGAGGGATGGCAAATATGCCGATGGCGAAAAGGTGCTCCGCGCAAAGATTGATATGGCTCATCCGAATATGCTGTTCCGTGACCCGCTTTTGTATCGCATTATCCACGCAGACCACCACCGCACAGGCAGCAAATGGTGCATCTATCCGATGTATGACTTCGCCCACGGCCAGTCCGATTCAATAGAACATATCACACATTCAATATGTACCCTCGAGTTTGATGTCCACAGACCACTTTACGACTGGTTCATCGAAAAACTCGGAATCTTCCCTTCACACCAGTATGAGTTTGCCCGTCTCAACCTCACTTACACTGTGATGTCAAAGCGCAAGCTCCTCGAACTCGTCCGCAACCATTTCGTAAGCGGATGGGACGATCCTCGTATGCCGACTATCTGCGGTATCCGCAGGAGAGGCTATACACCTGAGGCAGTGAGGATGTTCGCAGAGAAGGTGGGCGTGGCGAAGAGGGAGCAACTTATCGACCTCCAGCTTATGGAATGGTGTGTGCGTCAGGATCTTAACGAGAGGTCAAACCGTTATATGGTTGTTCAGGACCCTGTTAAGGTGACCATAACCAATTGGGAGCCAGGCAAGGTGGAGTGGTTTGATGCACCTCTTAATCCGGCTGATCCTGAAGGACCGGCACGCAAGGTGCCTTTCACCGGGGAGGTATATATTGAGAGAAACGACTTTATGGAGGAACCTCCTAAGAAGTATTTCCGTCTTAAACCGGGTGGAGAGGTTCGTCTGAAATATACCTATATTATAAAGTGTGAGGAAGTGGTGAAGGATGCCGAAGGCAATGTGGTTGAGCTTAAATGTACTTATGACCCTACGACGAAGCCTGGAGCAGGGGAGTGGCGTTCTGTCAAGGGTACGATCCATTGGGTGTCCACTGCACACGCCAAGGAAGTGGAACTTCGTCTCTATGACAAGCTCTTCACTGAGCCGGAGATGGGATCAATCCCTGAAGGGAAAGACTATAAAGAGTATCTCAACCCTGATTCATTGATAGTTACAAAGGGTTATGCCGAGCCTGCGCTTCTTGAGGACAAGAGCGGAATCGCAGTTCAGTTCGAGCGTACGGGATATTTCTTCAAGGATCCGGACAGCACTCCTGAACATTTCGTATTCAACAAGACCACTGCACTCAAGGATTCCTTCAAGTTCTGAAGCATCCCGTGATGAGCAGACCGTTTCTGCGGCAGGTAGCCGGACATTATTTTGAAGAAGGTACAATCTCGGAAAAATGCTTCATTTTCCCGAACAGACGTTCGATGGCCTTCTTTAAGAAGCACTTAGCGGAATTTGTGGCATCCCGGGGCGATGACGGACATCCGTGCATCGTGCCGGAGATGCTTACCATCAATGATTTCTTCTCACGGTTGAGCCCACTTCGGCAGGCAAGCCGAGTCAAATTGCTCGCCGTTCTTTATGAATGTTACAAGAAACTCTACCCGAAGGCTGAACCCCTGGATGAATTTATCTTCTGGGGCGATGTTCTTTTGGGCGACTTCAACGACACTGACAAATATCTTGCAAATCCACGCCAGCTTTTTACCAATGTCAGCGATTTCAAGACCATCCAGGATAATTATGATTATCTGACTGAAAACCAGCGTAATGCAATCGAATCATTCATTCGTCATTTCAGTGACCGTTCGGGACGTCTCACTGTGGACCTCGGGTCTGACAATCCTAATGTGAAGGAACGTTTCATCCAGATTTGGAACATCCTCCACGACCTCTATACTTCGTTCAATGAAGTGCTTAGGGAACAGGGGATTGCATACGAGGGAATGATATACAGGGATGTTGCGGAGCAGGTTGGCGCACAATCTGTCGAAGATGTCCTTACACCGGTTTTCGGGGAGGGGAGGCGTTTCGTGACTGTGGGCTTGAATGCCCTGAACGAATGTGAGAAAATGGTGCTCAAGAAAATGAGGGATGCATCGCTGGCTGAATTTTGTTGGGACTATTCCGGAGAGATGATAAGTGATCCGGCTAACAAATCCTCATTTTTCCTGAGCCGCAATATCAAGGAGTTTCCTCAGAGTTTCAATATAGATCCGGAAGGAGTTCGCCGTCCTAAAATCAATGTCGTCGCCGTGCCTTCATCTGTCGGCCAGGCCAAACAATTGCCTTGGGTATTTAATTCCATTGCCTCTGGTACTCCTGTTTCAGAAATCTCTGCCCAAGAGGCTTCTTCAGCTTCCTCGGTCAAGGAAATCAGTGGTTCAGAGTGTTCGGAAGCCAATCCGGGCGTTTTGCTGGCGGAATTGAGCAAAGGCGGCGAAGGCTGTGCTGTGGTGATTCCTGATGAGAGCCTGCTCCAGCCGGTGCTAAATTCCATCCCTCCGGAAATCAATGACATAAACGTCACTATGGGATGTCCGATGGGCGGCAGTGATTTCCACAATCTTATGCGCGATGTCGCTCTGATGCAACTCCACGGCACGAAAAAGTCCGGGGTCTCCGCATTCTACCACAGACAGGTCTGGTCGGTCTTTTCGAGCTCCGTCCTACGCAGGGCTGTCGATTCCGATTCTGAAGAAATCATCAAGGCAGTCCGTAAGGCCGCAAAATATTATGTGCCTGCTTCCGACTTGCGCGGCACACCTCTTTTCGATGTGATTTTCAGACCTTTGGACCTTCCTGATGAACCATCTTCCGAAAATGCCTCCGCCTTTGCGGACTATCTGGCCACTGTTGTAAAAACCATCGCCTCGGTCCTCGCAGGCAAGCCGGAATCTACCCTCGAAATGGATTTCGCAAAGGAATATTATCTGAATGTCAATCTGTTGAAACAGATGAATTTGGAAATCCGTCCAAAGACATTCACCACCCTTCTCGACCAGTTGATGGCAGGGGTGTCTGTTCCTTTCGAAGGCGAACCGTTAAAAGGGCTCCAGATTATGGGACCTCTCGAAACGAGGGCACTTGACTTCCGGAATGTCATCATTCTTTCCGCAAACGAGGGTATATTCCCGAAAAGAAATGTAAGTTCCTCATTTATACCGCCGGAACTTCGCAAAGGCTTCGGCCTTCCGACTTATGAATATCAGGATGCCGTATGGGCATATTATTTCTACCGCCTCATTTCTCGCGCGGAGACAGTCTGGCTCCTATACGATTCTCGGACCGAAGGACTGAAATCAGGGGAGGAAAGCCGGTATATCAAGCAGTTGCAATACCATTTCAACGCCGATGTGACGCGTTATGCCGTCAAGGGTGGCAAGATGGCAGTCAAGGAAATGCCTGAAATAAGGAAAACTCAGGAACATATAGAAAAAATACGCAATTTCAGGTTTTCTGCAAGTTCAGTCCAGAATTATCTCACCTGTCCAGCGAAATTCTATTATTCGGCCGTCGAGGAGATTAGACCCGAGGATGAAGTTGCTGAAACCCTTGATAGTGGAATGTTCGGAACAGTTTATCACGAAACAATGAGGGCTTTCTATCTCGGAGACAAGGCAATGGATCCTTCGTTTGATGCTGACACTCTTTCGGTGTGTTCAGCAGCCGCAGGCGGGGATGGGATTATGAAGGTGACAAGGGAAAGGCTTAAGGAATGGCTCGGACGCAAGAAGGATATAAGGGCTAAGGTCAACAGTCTGATAATGAAGCAACTGAACACAACGGAAATATCAGGAAGAAACCTCGTCGTTTCGGATGTAATCGTGAAATATGTGCTCAGGACTATCGAAACCGACCTTGAAAGGATGGATGGAGACAGTTTTGAAATCCACGGACTTGAACTGAGGCTTTATGGAAAAATTGCCGGAAGAAATTTCACGGGAATCATCGACAGGCTCGATTCTATGGAGCCTGAAGTCCTGCGAATTGTGGATTACA
>JBJEBO010000504.1:0-5919 GCA_051870155.1 Candidatus Cryptobacteroides sp. | reverse complement strand
ATTTTGCGCTCAACTGCGGAGGTATTCCGGAGGGTACAGTGGATTCCGAACTATTTGGACACGAGAAGGGCTCCTTCACCGGGGCGAACGAGATGCGAAAGGGTTATTTCGAAGAGGCCGACGGAGGTACACTCTTCCTTGACGAGGTGGGAGAACTTCCGCTCGCATCCCAGGCCAAATTGCTCAGGGTGCTCCAGACGGGAGAATTTATCAGGGTCGGTTCATCAAAGGTGCTCAAGACGGATGTCCGCGTGGTTGCTGCCACGAATGTGAATCTTGCATACGCCGTATCCAAGGGTAAATTCCGCGAAGACCTATATTACAGGCTCAACGCCGTGCCAATCATTATGCCTCCTCTGCGCGACAGGAAGGATGACATCTATCTGCTGTTCAGGAAATTTGCATCGGATTTCTCCGAGAAGTACGGAATGGGGCGCGCCTCGCTTTCCCCTGATGCCGTGACTTTGCTCAAGACATACAGATGGCCGGGCAATATCCGTGAACTCAAGAATGTCGCCGAGGCAGTCTGCACCCTTGAAGCGTCAACCATAGCACAGAAAAAGGATATCACTGCGGACATTCTTTCGGCTTATATGCCAAAGGATGCTAAGAATATGCTTCCTGTACGTGCTTCCGCCAATCCCGATGATGCATTCACTCCAAGTGAGAAGGAGGCTTTGATAAGGACCATCTACCAGCTTCGCCAGGATGTGAATTATCTGAAAGATATAATCAGCAGGAGCGGTCTCGCCAATTTCGGGCATCATCCGTCTGAAATAGAGGCGCACAGGCCTGAGCCTCAGGAAAATGTTTGGCGGATGCCACAGGAAGAGGAGGATAATGTGGGATATGTGCGTCAGGAACCGGAAGTAGAGCCGCGAGAGGCTCCGGACGACCAGGAGAATTGGGATCTTTCAATACATAAGGTGAATGACGAGCTCATCAAGCGAGCCTTGGAAAGAAATAAAGGCAATAGGAAACTTGCCGCCGCAGAACTCGGAATCTCCGAAAGGACGCTCTATCGAAAACTTAAAGAATTAGAGAAAAAGAACTGAATATGAAGCATTTGTCAAGACTGTTGCTGCTTGTGGTCCCGCTGCTTGCGGTCTCTTGTGGCATCTATTCATTCACGGGAACTTCCATCCAGTCGGATGTCAATACGGTAGCTATTCCGTATTTTGAATATAAGGCGCTGAGGGTCAATCCGAATCTTAGCAATGATTTGACCGAGGCGATGAAAGAGAAGTTCCGCAAGCTAACCAAACTCGAACAGGTGGATGAGGACGGGGATATTGAAATCATAGGAACGGTGACCGGCTATGATGTCAAGCCTATGGCCATCACGGCTGAGGAGGTCGCGTCCCAAAACCGTCTCACGGTGACTGTAAAAATCACTTTCGTCAACCGCAAGCATCCTGAAGATGATTTCGACGACAAGTCATTCTCGGCATATTCGGATTTCGATTCCACACAGTCTATTGATGCAGTGGAGTCAACCCTCTGCGAGGAAATCGTCGAGAAGTTGTGCGAGGACATTTTCAATGCCACGGTGGCTCAATGGTAGGTAAGATGGAGCAGCCAATCAATCTAAATAACCTTTCTATAGATGAACTTGCCGGAGTAGTGAATCTGTACCCTTGGTTTGCCGCTGCCCGTAAGCAGCTGTGTATCAAGATGAACACTCTTGGTGGAGACACCTGGGGCGATATGCAGTATGCAGATGCCGCCCTCTATATTCCATCTCGTCGCAAGGTAGCCGATCTTCTGCGGACCAAGGGAATAGGACATTGCGAAGACAAGGATGTAAAGGAACTTCTCAAATCTTATATATCCGAACAGTCCCGGCCACAGGGCAACCGTCCGTCAAGACAGGTGTATGTGGTCGGAGGGGATTATTTCTCACAGGACCAATACGACAAGGTGAGACGTAAGGAAGATTCGGACCTTTTCCGTTTTTCTGTCAAGCAGTCCGAGGAACCGCAGCATCCGGCGGAAAGCAGACAAACAACGACGGATATGGTCTTCTGTACCGAAACAATGGCTCAGATTTATGCGGAACAGGGCTATTTTGAGCAGGCAAAGGACATTTATTCAAAACTAATTTTGGCATATCCGGAAAAAAATGCTTACTTTGCAGCCCTTATTCGAAAATTGAACGAAGAAATTAAAAATTAAGACGATATTATGAATGTAGTATTTACAATTCTGACTGTGCTTGTGATTCTTGCCAGCGTGCTGTTGACCATTGTCGTTCTTCTCCAGAACGGAAAAGGCGGCGGACTTGCAAGCAACTTCACTGCCGGCAACCAGACCTTCGGTGTCCGTCAGACAGCTGACATCCTTGAGAAAATTACTTGGGGTCTTGTCGCTTTCGTATTCGTAGTTTCAGTGATAACCTCTTTCTCAACTGGTTCAGGAAAGAACGAAATCGATATCACCGACAAGGTTGAGAACGTGGCAACAGAGCAGATGCCTCAGTTCCCTTCAGCTCCGGCAGAGCTTCCTGCACAGGAGAACCCTGCAACAGAGGAGAATTAATTAGATGATTCCGCCTACTGACAAAATGTCAGTCTAAAGGCATTGGAATATAATTTGCCCATAGCCGTTTGTTCATTTGAGCGAACGGCTATGGGTGTTTCCATATACCGTATATAGTAATAATGGAGGAATGAATATGGCAGAAAACAAATATCAGAATTTGGACAAGTTTGCGGTGAACCTCAATGAGAGGGCATCCCAAGGTAAGCTTGATCCGGTCATCGGAAGGGATGACGAAATAAGGAGGGTTCTTCAGATATTGAGCAGAAGGACCAAGAACAACCCTATTCTTGTGGGAGAGCCGGGAGTCGGAAAGACTGCGATTTCAGAGGGCATAGCCCAGAAAATCGTTGACGGAGACGTTCCGGAGAACCTGAAAACCAAGAAGATATATTCTCTTGATCTTGGTGCGCTGATTGCCGGTGCAAAATATCAGGGAGAGTTTGAGGAAAGGCTCAAAGGAGTGGTGAAGGAAGTCGTTGACAGCGATGGTGAGATTATCCTGTTCATCGATGAGATTCATACACTTGTTGGTGCAGGACGTTCATCCGGTGCGATGGATGCTTCCAATATATTGAAGCCTGCCCTTGCAAGGGGAGAGTTGAGGACCATTGGTTCCACCACCCTTGATGAATATCAGAAATATTTCGAGACGGACAAGGCTCTTGAGAGGCGTTTCCAGATGGTGATGGTGGATGAACCGTCCCCGGCTGCATCTATCTCGATTCTCAGGGGCTTGAAAGAGCGCTATGAGAACCATCACAAGGTGCGTATCGAGGATGATGCCTTGATTGCCGCAGTTGAACTTTCACACAGATATATCACCAACAGGTTCTTGCCGGATAAGGCTATCGACCTTGTGGATGAGGCTGCGTCCAAGCTCCGTCTTGAGATGAACTCTGTGCCTGAACCGATTGCGGAACTTGACAGCAAGATACGTCAGTTGGAAATCGAGAGGGAGGCAATCAAGCGCGAGGGTGTGTCTATGAAGATGGACAAGATTAAAGAGGAGTTGAAGGAGCTCAATGAGGAGAGGGACGGACTCAGAAAGCGTTGGAATGAGGAAAAGGACATACTTTCCGGTCTTCAGCAGGCTCGCCAGAAGATAGAAGATTATAAAATTGAGGCTCATAATGCCGAGCGTTCGGGAGATTACGGTCGTGTAGCCGAAATCCGTTATGGCAAGATGGCTGAGGCTCAGAAGAAGATAGA
The DNA here is from genome assembly GCA_051870155.1 of Candidatus Cryptobacteroides sp. GTDB lineage: Bacteria > Bacteroidota > Bacteroidia > Bacteroidales > UBA932 > Cryptobacteroides. Next base: position 2,169 of record JBJEBO010000504.1, on the reverse strand, counting down.
TGAACTTCAGGCTCGTCAGGCGGCAATTCAGGATCCGATTATCACGGAGGCTGTCACACCGGAGGATATTGCTGAGGTTGTGGCAAAATGGACCGGAATCCCTGTTAAGAGGATGCTTGAGAGCGAGAAGGAGAAATTGTTGAGGATGGAGGAGGCCCTCCATAAGAGGGTAGTGGGTCAGGACCAGGCGATTGAGGCTGTCGCAGATGCTGTAAGGCGTTCAAGGGCAGGACTCCAGAACGAAAAGAGGCCAATTGGTTCATTCCTGTTTATGGGTACGACCGGCGTGGGAAAGACCGAGTTGGCGAAGGCTTTGGCCGAGTTCCTTTTCAATGATGAGAATATGATGACCCGAATAGATATGAGTGAGTATCAGGAGCGTCATTCTATGAGCCGTCTCGTCGGTGCGCCTCCGGGATATGTGGGTTACGACGAGGGAGGACAACTCACGGAGGCCGTCAGGAGAAAACCATATTCCGTCATTCTTCTTGATGAAATCGAAAAGGCTCATCCGGATGTGTTCAATATCCTTCTTCAGGTTCTTGACGATGGACGACTCACCGATAACAAAGGAAGGACTGTGGATTTCAAGAACACCATTTTGATTATGACCTCGAATGTGGGTGCGGACATCATCCAGAGCTATATGGAGAAGCTTCCTGCCGATGGCGATAAGAGGCGTCAGATGCTTGGGGAGTGCCGTGGAGAGGTTTTGGAGGTGCTTAAGAGGACTGTTCGTCCGGAGTTCCTGAACAGGATAGACGAAGTCATAATGTTCGAGCCTCTCAGCCAGAGCGACATCAGAGAAATCCTCAATATGCAGATGGCTGACCTTAAGAGCAAACTTTCCGAGAATGGTGTCACAATCACCTTCACGAAGGACTTTGAGGACTATATGAGCACCAAAGGCTATGAACCGGCATACGGTGCCCGTCCTATCAAACGTCTGATGCAGAAGGAACTTGTGAATCTCCTTGCCAAGTCCATCCTTGAGGGCGCCGTCCGCCGTGACTCCACGATAACCGTAGATGTCAAAGACGGACAGATAGTAGTTAAATAAATTTGTGATTCAATCACTTTTGAGTCATGCCAGAAGAGATAGCCGGTCAAGCCGGCTATGACGATCGGGGCATCCTCGCCCGTCGTCATGCCCGACTCGATCGGGCATCTAATTATCAAATAACTATAGAAGCTGACTAAAAAGTCTGTCATATCGAGCGAAGCACGAAGTGCGTAGTCGAGATATCTATTGAATATCTATTCTTTATAAAGATCTCTCCACGCGCTTCGCTTGGTCGAGATGACAAAAAAGGGACTTTTTAGTCATCCTCATAGTTATTTTTATGAGAATTATTTGATATGATTCTCAGGGAAAGTTACTGTGCGAGTTTTTACGGTCTGGGTGCCTCCATCAGGAATATAGCCGATAAGGGAGAAAGTAGCTGTGGTGTTTTCAGAAACCACAATATTGTTTGACTCATACAAACTTTTTTTCTCAAGGTCATTGAGTTTTGAATCGAACCAGTTGATAGCATCTTTTTCAACACCAAGGAAGAGATTTTCGTTGGTTGTATAATCCGGGGTGATTTCTCCGTTTACAAATGCTTGGAGGTAAAGGTTGCTTTTGAAATTGGTTGACCCATCGTCATACTTGATGTAATAAGTTCCTTTGACGATAGGAGTACAAGATGTGACAAACGCAAAAAGCGCTGCACAGATAATTAGTAATTTTTTCATTGTAATAATAGTTTGTTATAATTTTGTTTCAAACGGCAAAGATAAACGTTTGGTGAACCTTAAAACTATTATTCTGCCGGCTGCTTGTCGCGTTTTGTCATCGGTTTTTTCTCATTTTGTCATTCTATTGCCTGTGTCGGGTGATTCTGACGTGGACTGTCGAGCTCGGAGATATTCCGAAGGTGTCATTGAGAATCTTTCGAAAAATAGGCGGTAGAAGGTGCTTGGATTTGGAAAACCGCATTCGGACGCTATGGCGTTGATTGTGTAATGAGGCTTTTCCTTCATCAGAACCACAGAGTATTCAAGTCTCAAATTGTTGATATAGCGAGTGAATGTAGTGCCTGTATTATCCTTGAATACGGAGGCGAAAAGATTGCCGAATTCAATTTGACAGTGCAACAGCACCATCAGGTGTAAAGTTATACATTT
>JBJEBO010000503.1:0-5925 GCA_051870155.1 Candidatus Cryptobacteroides sp. | reverse complement strand
ATTCGTCTATTAGATTTCTTATCGGGTCGACATCGGATATAAATCAATCCTATTGTTTTGGTATATCCAAGTGGGACGAAGAATTGACATTTTCATTTGGTACATATGATAATGGTACGCAATATCACGACTATGAATCTTATGAATTGAATCCTAAGGTGACGCATTATTATAAAATGATAAAAAGAGGACAGCTCGTGACTTGTTATGCAGACGGAACAATTTTGTATACTTGTACTGTAGATTCTATTGATATCAATCATTTGGCATTCTATATCTCTAACTTTCATCAGATCGAGGTTGATGACTTTACCCTTAAATTGCTATAAATTTTAATACATTGACTTAAGTTTTCAATCAGATGAGTAAATCATTCAATTTTATACTTGTATTAGGTGTTATTCTCGTGTCATCTTCGTGTGTGAGACATTCTAAATATAATGAATTAGTCCAAAAGAAAGATTCATTGGAAACAGTATCAATTCAGCGTGCAGAACAACTCGAGATGATTACCTCATATATTGATACTATTGCTGCAAGTATTGATAGTTTGACCCATCAAGAAGTGTTACTAATGTCTGAAACGAATGCAGATGGAGTAAAATTATCCAAAAAAGAAATAAGAGCAAATCTGGAGTTGTTAGAATCACTCGTTAATAGGCAACGTTGTAAAATTTACAGCCTGGATAGTACCTTAGTTGTAATGACAGATTCAACGAATCGGTTACGATCCGTAATTTCATTTCTATATAAACAATTAGAAGCAAAGGATTTACAGATACAGAGAATGAAGGCGGAAATAGGCCAACAAAATAAGAAAATCAAAGTGTTATCATCGCAGGTTACATCTTTACAATCTGATGTTGTGGAATTGACAACGAAATCAAACGAACAATTAGAGGCAATATTAGCTCAGAATACTACTATTGCACAGCAAGATTCTTTGATTTATTCTGCATATTATATTATTGATACTAAAAAAGGTCTTAAAGATAAAGGCATTATATCGGGCAATGTATTTAGCGGGAATAAGATTAATGTAAATATGGATATGACTAACTATACAATGATTGATATCCGTAAGTTTTTATCAATAGAGATTGCTGGTTCTAAAGTTAAAGTTCTTTCGCCAATGCCTGCGGGTGCATACTATATTGAGTCAATATCACCAAAGAAACATCGTCTTGTAATTTCGGATATTACCGCTTTTTGGAGTGCTAGTAAAATTTTAATAATCCAGATATAAATATACGGATCAGAATTCTTTATGTATTTTTTACACTTTAAGAATTACGAATAAACATCAGATTAATGTTTTATGCAACATATGAGAAAACATTCTTTATTCGCACGGCATATATGTGCGATTGCATTGTTCTTGTGCCTTTCGGCGGTGGGGGAACTTAATGCGCGTAACTTGAAATTTGCCTTGTCAACAAATGCCGTTGAATGGGCTAACTTCGGTACTATCAATCTCGAAGCCGGTATGGGAGTCTCACAGCATTTTTCTATTCAGGCAGGTGCATTGTACAATCCTTGGCAATTCAAGATTCAGAATACCGGTGACTTTATGTATAACAAGCAAACCTCAGCATTTGTCGGGGCGAGATGGTGGCCCTGGTATGTGTTCTCTGGTTGGTGGGTTGGTATGAAGGCCAAATATACCGATGCAGCAATTACCGGGGTATGGAGACCGGCATTGAAAGAAACCACTTCAGCGGGCGTCGGTCTTTCTTGTGGATACACCTTGATGATCCACGAAAGATTGAACATTGATTTTGGCATCGGCTGTTGGGGTGGATATCATTTCAAATACAATCTGTATGATTGTCCCAAATGTATGGAAATCAGAGAATCTGGAGCTAGGGGATTCATAGGGATAGATACGGTATCCATTTCATTGATGTATGTATTTTAGACGTATGAAACACTACGAAAAATATCATCTTGCAATAGCCATCTTGATACTGGTTGCCCTGTTTTTCGGATGTTCGGCACCTCAGAAACTGTCAAAAATCAAAAAAGGAGAAATCCCTCTCACACAGATTGCTTTAAGTCATGATAAGACAACCCTGCCTGTATATGAAGACAAGAAAGTTGTTGTAAAAGACACTCTCAAGATTGTCGAAGATGATGGGACGGAAATCTTGATTATGAAAGCGGTCAGAGATGAAGAGACAGGAGAAATGGTGGCTACAGATGTGCTTGATGCCGCAAAGGTTACTGCAAGGTTCAGAAATGTTGCAGAAAGGCACGGTGTTGTTGACCTCAAGTTCCAGGTCATTGTTCCGCGCGATATGATTGAAAGCAAGTGGCAATTGCGTTTCCATCCGGATTTGTTCGTTTTAGGCGACAGTACAAGGTTGGACCCGATTATCGTCACAGGAAGCGGCTACAGAAAAGCCCAATTGAGAGGTTACCAACATTATGAAAGATTCCTCTCAAAAATAGTGGAAGACACTACGAAGTTTATAAATGTCAATCAGCTGGAAATATTCCTGAAACGAAATATTCCGCAGATTTATGCATTCAAGACAGATACCTCGTATGTCAGTCACGAAGATTTCCAATCTTGCTTCGGAGTTACGCAGAAACAGGCAATAGACCATTACACCAACAAGTTTGCAAAGGAAAGGAACAATGCAAGGATCAGGCGTAAATCACAGATGTTCAACAAATATGTCAAAGCACCTATAGTTAAGGAGGGCATACGCTTGGACACTGTCATTGTTGATGCTTCTGGAGATTTTATTTATGATTATGTCCAGACAATTAATGTCCGGCCAAAACTTCGTAAAGCTGATATCGTTCTTTCCGGAGAAATCTATGAACAGGATAAGAGAATCTTTTCCGTTCCTGCGACTGAACCTCTGACATTCTACATCAGTTCGGTATCAGCGCTTTTGGATGGAACGCAGCGCTATAAAACAAAGATTATCGAACGTCGTGTTTCTACAGCAACTAATGCAAGAATTGAATTTGCTGAGGGACGTTCGGAAATCAACATTCAACAAGGAGACAATGCCAGAGAAATCACCAATATTCGAAAAATATTGTCAGACTTGGTAGTAAATGAAGTCTTCGAAATCGATTCCATTGTTGTTAGTGCAACTGCATCACCGGAAGGTAATTACTCTTCCAATGCAGCATTGGCACAAAGACGCTCAGAATCTGTATCGACATATTTCAATAATTATGTACGTTCTTTAAGGGATTCATTGGAGGCAGAGAATGGCAGGACAATAAATCTGGATGACACCTGGACTGCTGAAAAGAAAGTCGATTATTCTCAAATCAGGTTCACTCCTCATTGTATTCCGGAGAACTGGGAGGATTTGGACGAAGCTATCAAGAACGACGATTATTTTGCGGAACTGGACCGCAAATGCTATCAGGATATTTGTCTTGAACCGGATCCAGATGCAAGAGAAGCAAAACTCAAACGTATGCCGTTTTACAAGCATCTGAAGGATGAGATTTACCCTCGTCTCAGATTGGTGAAATTCAAATTCCATCTTCATCGCAGAGGAATGGTGAAAGATACCGTGCAGACAACGGTTCTTGATACCGCTTATATGAATGGAGTCCAATGCCTTCGTGATATGGATTATGCCGCTGCTCTGCAACTGTTGAAATCTTATGCGGACTTCAACACCGCCATCGCCTATATGGGTATGGATATGAATGTAAGTGCATTATCAATACTTGAAGGGATGGAACGTTCGGACAAGGTGAATTATCTCCTTGCTATCCTATACTCCAGAACAGGAAATATGGAAAAAGCAGTTGAATGCTATGTGAAGTCTTGCAGACAAAATGGAGCTTATGTGCATAGAGGTAATTTGGATCCTGAAATTTCAATTCTGATAAAGGAGTATGGATTGAACAAAGATGATGAAGAGGAACTTTAGATAATTTATTTTCAATATGATACGCAATAGATTCATTTTATTTACACTTATTGTGTCAATCATTTCAGCCACGACTTCCTGTTCAAGTAAATATGAGAAGGATGTGAATGAAATACAGGAGGAGATTGATGCACTCAAAAAAAAGATGGACAATCTTGTTTCAACAATGAACTCGGATATCGAGTCCATCTCCATTCTTGTTCGTACCTTGGATCAAAAGAATTATATCACAGGAGTTGAGCCTATATATGAAAATGGCGAAATCACTTCCTGCCGGATCAGTTTCTTCAAAGGGGATGACATTGTAATACACTGCGGATTGGATGGCAAAGATGGAATTGACGGTGAGGATGGGAAGAATGGAAACGACGGAAAGGACGGAACTGACGGCAAAGATGGAACTGACGGCAAAGATGGAACTGACGGCAAAGACGGAAACGATGGAAAAGATGGGAAGGATGGATATTCGCCTGTGATTGGGGCACGGCAGGACACAGATGGGAAATGGTATTGGACCGTTGACGACCAGTGGATGTTGGACAAGTCCGGCAATAAAATCTGTCTTAATCCTGAAGATGGCTCTGATGGAGCGGACGGAACGGATGGAAAAGATGGAAGCAGTGGTGTCACTCCGATGATGAAAATAGAAAATAACACGTGGTATATATCAACGGATGGTGGCGCCACCTGGGAGATGTACCTTACTGCTTCAGGTGGTCAGGGAGCTCCCGGAGCAGACGGAAGTACTTCAAAATCAATTTTCGATCGTATCCTCATTTTGGATCACAGCATTGTTTTCTATCTGAACAACGGCTCGATTATCACTGTTCCTATGTACACGGCTTTGTATCTGAACATTTCCCAAACGGAAGATATATGGATGACTGCCGGAGGATCTGTTGAACTGTCGTATGAGATTATGGGGACGGTTGATGAAGTATTGATGGAATGTGTTGTTGACGAAGAAGGCTGGAAGGCTGAAATAACAAAAAAAGGTGATTATTCCGGAAATATAACCGTAATGGCTCCAGATCCATATATTGATGGGAAAGTGACTGTCTTTGTCAGTGTCCCGGATGGAAGGTTAGTATTAAAAACATTGTCATTTAAAGAATTAAAATAACTATATGAAAAAGTATTTGTCGATTATCGTTGCGGCGGTCTTGATGCTTACGGGCTGCGACAAACTATTCAGAAATGAACTGATCTATCTCCACAATCAATTGGATGAATTGAATGGCAGGCTGGAGGAACTCTGCCGTGAGACAAACGAAAACCTTACCGCTCTGAGCACCATAGTCAATGCGGTCGAGGATAATGATTTCGTCGAAAATGTTACAGCCATTTATGAAAATGGGGTTGTGATAGGTTATGAACTGACCTTTTCAAAGAATGGCACTGTTAGGATTTTTAACGGTAGGGACGGTGCTGATGGAAAAGATGGGCAGGATGGAGAGGATGGCGTAGATGGAAAAGATGGTGCTGATGGAAAAGATGGCGCTAATGGCAAAGATGGTGCTAATGGCAAAGATGGTGCCGATGGAAAAGATGGTGCTGATGGAACGGATGGAGTAGTACCTGCTATAGGAGTGCAACAGGATACTGATGGCGTTTGGTATTGGGTCATTGATGGGAAATGGCTTCTTGACCAGTGGGGAAACAAGGTTCGTGCTTCTGCCAATGATGGAAAAGACGGTGTGTCCGGTTCGGACGGAAGCAACGGAAAGGATGGCATCACTCCGATGCTCAAGATTACAGACGGTTATTGGTACATCTCCTATGACAAGGGGGCAAGCTGGAGCAAACTTGGTCGCGCCACCGGCGAGCCCGGAACTCCGGGTAAGGATGCCGAAGCTCCTGAATCTATATTCTCTGATATCAGCATTGAGGACAACTGCATCACCTTCACTTTGACTGACGGACAGGTCATTACCATAGGCAGGGGTACTGAACTCAAAATAGAATTTGAGGAAATCTCCGGAATAACCTGTGCCCCAGGCGCTACTGTCAGAAT
>JBJEBO010000502.1:0-5956 GCA_051870155.1 Candidatus Cryptobacteroides sp. | reverse complement strand
CTCCTCAAGAGCAGCCCTTTCTTTTGAAATATCTATTCTGAAGACAGCCTTGACCGTCATAATGACGAGAATGACACCAAGGACACCGAGGGGGTATGCCACTGCATAACCAGAAGCAAGTGCAGACGAAGCTGCAGCTGCGGCCTGATCACCAACTGTATCAGAAGTCACATCAAAAAGAGTCTGCTGGGCAGCTCCGAGCCCTGGGGTGTTGGTTACCGCTCCGGACATCACTCCAACCATCTGCTGAAGGGATTCTCCGCTTACAAGGTGAATTATATAAGTGGTGGCCACTGCAAGAAGGACCATCATCAGGGCAAGCATATTCAATTGGAGTCCACCTTTCTTGAAAGAATGGAAGAAGCCCGGACCTACCTGAAGGCCTATTGAGAACACAAAGAGAATGAGGCCGAATTCCTTGAGAAAATGGAGGATTGACGGCTCAATATGGAAACCGAAATGGCTCAAAAGGATGCCCACGAAGAGAATCCAGGTGGAGCCGAGGGTAATTCCCTTAAATTTGAATTTGCCGAGGTATATGCCTATGCCTATGACGACGGCTAACAACAAGATAGAATGGGCCGTTCCCATTCCGAAGAACAGATCTCTCATAATAAACACTACTAATTAACTTTCAGTCAAAATTTCAATTCGGCGCAAAAAGCGGACTTGCCATCCACCCGGCCTTCTACTATGAATGAATCACCCTGAGGGACAGCCCATCGGTAGAGTTCAACCGAATCACCGGGTCTGGTTTCCTGATTAAAATTGATTTTCAATTCTTTGAGAGGATGTTGGGCAGTAAGATCATATTCGAGGGCATCCATTGCCCAGACCAGATACATTGCATTGTTAGTATGCCCGTTCATATCGACATCCGAATAGGATACCTGATGTGTACGAACAAATTCAGGACTTGCATCGCGCGGCATCTGGACCTTGTCACAAGGCTCGCCAACAGCATTGTCCATACAGGCTGTGCCATCGTCAAGAATGGCGGCGTTACGTGAGAGCCTTCGTGTGTCGATGTCAACAATCACCCAGGATGTGGTGGCAAGTACGAGAGGAGTGCCGTCGGCAGCTTCCATTTTGAAATCTCTTAGATAGAAAAGGCGGGCTGCGCCTTTGTGCCAGGTGGAAAGCTTCACCTGCTCGCGCCAATGTGGATGGCGGCAGAAAATGACGTGCATTCTTGAGAGCACCCATACGGTGCGGGTCTTTTGGAGGTCGTCGAAGCCGAATCCGAGAACAGTTGCGTGCCTGTTGGCAAGTTCTTGAGCCATATCCATAAAGGATGCCGGCTTAAGAAGGCAAGCTGAATCGGTCTCATAACAAGGTACTTCCAACTCTTGTATCAACTTGTTTTCCATATATATTCAAGTTTTTCCAATTCCAAAGCGCCGCAAAAGTAATACATAAAATCAAGTTTCGCAAATCGGAGACTACCAACGCAGAATTTCAAGTTCCTCCGGAGTATATAGAATGGAGTCAATGAAATCCGGAGCAATATGGGCAAGAAGGATGAATACCCCCAGGGCGACAAGGACCGTAATGACAATAGTCAGAACAATTATGAGGATTACACGTTTTGCCTTATCTTTTTCTTCCTTGACTGTGACAGCCAATTCTACATTTTCAGAGAGAGCAGATGGATTCTGGTCAGACTCCGTTTCCGGCTCCGGGTCCGGTTCTACTTCCGGGTCTGGGTCCGGATCCTCAGGAGTGATGTCAAATGGGTCAGAGATGATTGTCTGGGGCTCAGGGGAAATGGCTTCTGGAGATAGTTCGATGATTTCCGGTTCAGGACTGAGAAATTCCTTGGGTTGGAGGGACTCCGGGATTTTGTCAGCATACTCCTGGACTTCGAGGGATTCCGGGATTGCACGGGATTCCGGGACTTCGAGTGGTTCCGAATCTTCCTCAGCAGATTCCGAGACTTCAGCGGCAGGTTCAGGAACTTCAGCGGCAGGTTCAGGAACTTCGAGGGATGCCGGGACTTCGCCGGCAGGTTCCTGGACTGGATTGAGTTGTTCCGGAGCGAAATTGGTCGTCGGAGCAACATTGCCCGTCGGAACGACATTGGTCGTCGGACAATCATCAAGGATATTGGCAAGATCAACGACTGCCTCAGCCACCTCCTCCGGAGTTTCCTGATGGGTCTTCAACGAAATCGGCTCAAGACCGAAACCATCAGGATATATGTCGAGATCGGCATCCGCCACAAAGAATAGATTGTTTTCCTTCGTGGCCCTTAGTCTTCCAAGCCCGGGGAACACCACCACCTTACGTTGTGACACGACATCCTTCATTTCCGCCACGAAATCCTCGATTACCCTGACTGCCACCGATTTGTCTATACCATTCGCTTGTGAATACAGGATTGCCAAAGCATCATCGCGGTCGTTTCCAGGACGAAAATGCAGTCTGCGATATGGAGGATTGATGGTATATCCCCTATCAGAAAAGACAGCAGGAACGACTTCGGCTATAAAAGTGCCGAGTCCAGGCAGGACAACCCTGTCATTGTCAAGAATCAGTTCCTTGACCATCTTTGACAAAAGATCAATATCCATAAGCGTAAATGTAAAGATTGAATCATACAAAAGTAAAACTTTTATTTGAGTTTCTCAACCGGAAGACCTTCGTTTTTGTTGTCCAGATGCTATTTTTAGCCTGAATTCATCCCTCCGAGCAAAAAATTTGAGAAAAATTCAAAAAAAAGTTCAGAAAAATTTGGAGTATTAAAAATTTGTCGTACCTTTGCAATCCCAAACGAAAAGAACGGGTAAACAAAACAAAATTCCTGAATAGCTCAGTTGGTTAGAGCATCTGACTGTTAATCAGAGGGTCCCAGGTTCAAGTCCTGGTTCAGGAGCTCCAAAAGAGGTTACGAGAAATCGCAACCTCTTTCTGTTTATATACCCTACTTTCGCTTCGCGACAGCCCCGATATAATACCCCCCCCGTTCCATACACCGAAACGGATTTGGAACGGGGGTAAAGGTATGGTTTTGGGGGATATTCCCGACAACCGTATATATCTAGAAACGAACTCCTGCAGTGATGTAGAACTGACTTCTGCGGGTTCTGAAATCGGAAGCAAAATCGCCAGTAACACGGTTGACGAGGCCCCAGTCATAACCTACTTTCACATCCAGATATTCAAGGACTTCCAGACCTACGCCGATGCCAAGAGCGACATCGAAGCGACGGTATGCAGCAGGCGGGAGATAGGCTTGGGCTATGGTCTTACCAATGGCATCAACCAATTCATTTCCTGAGATTTCATTCTTATAATAGTCATACTCAAGGCCTCCGAGGTAATCATAAGAGGACTGGGTCTTACGGGCTACGCCCAATTCCGATTTAGAGGATAATCCCACAATGAGGGTAGGTCCACCAAAAAAATAGAGTCCTGTGACAGCATCCGATAGCTCAAAATTATATTTGAACATCAGAGGAATGCTGAGGAAATGTTCCTTAAGCAAATCAACTATATAATAATTGGAGTGCTGGTCGCTTGCGATATCCCCTTTGTCAGTAAGGAAAGAATAATAGAGACCCGGTTCAAAATAAAATTGTCCTGCAAGCCTGATATCCTGGGTGGCACCGACCCTGAGTCCGTTCATTACAGGAGAATGTCCTTTTTCTCCAAAATAGTTTTTGATGTCCACTGAGGTCACATAACCTACATTCAGCCCCAAACCATCCTGGGCAAAAGAATGGAATCCTGAGCAAAGCAGCATCAAGACTGCAATTGTCGTGAGTTTTGTTTTCATCATATATGCAGTTAAGAATATTCAAATATATTAAAAATTTATCAAAGGAACTTCAATAAAATCGGCATCCGGGAAAAATCTTGCTATAGCCGATTTTAAATATTCCCGGGTATCATCCTCTATTGTACTGTCTTCACAATGAGGATAATTATTGTATATCAAAGCTTTAAGTCTCATCCCCCTGATATGGAGCGCTTCAATACTGAGCAGGGTGTGACTGATGCTACCGAGACGTCCCGAAGTAACAAGAATCACAGGCAGTCCCTTGGACTTGACATAATCAATCGTAAGAAGGTTCCTTGTGAGAGGGACCATCAGCCCTCCGGCACCTTCAAGGAGGACGGCATCATATTTTACGGAAAGGGCGGATATTGCTGCTTCAATCCGATTCAAATCAATCGGTCTTTCATCAATTTCGGCCGCAAGATGAGGCGAACAAGGATAAGTGTAGATTTCCGGCATTGTGGTGCCGTCAAGGTCTTCAGGAAGAAGAGGAACACCCATAATTTTCCTATGAAGTTCTATGTCTTCCGACATACCCTCATTTCCGGTCTGGACAAGCTTCTGGGTTATGGTTCTTACACCTTCGGAATTCCATTTGGCGGCGAGCCAACCTGTGGCATAACTTTTCCCCACATTCGTATCTATTCCACTGACAAAGAACACATTGTCCTTAATGTGAGATTTTTTCGCAGCAATTACCCATACAGGATGCCAGGTCATCGTCACACCTTCTCCGGAAGAATATCGGCGGGTATATTCGCCAATGAATTTAAGCATACGACCCTTGGTCCAAGCTTCATTTCTGACTCCGGACACGCCCGTGTCTTTGAAATATCTTAGCACGGCAAGAGGGTTCGGAAGAGTCTCCACAATAGTGTCCTCCCCTATTGCCAATATTTCGAAGTCATCATCAAGAATCCTGCGCCATCTTTCAGTGGAGATATATTCAAGCCCCACTCCTTCAATGCTTTCCACTTCCCGGAGAGTTCCCGGGCCGAAAGTACTGAATGCGAGCAAACCGCCTTCAGAAAGGGAATCTTTGCATTTACGGACAAAAGACGGGATGTCGTTGAGCCACTGAAGGGTGGACGAAGATATTATTGCGTCAAGAGCCACAGGAAAATCAATTGCCTCTGCATCTCCTGGCATAAAAACGACATCATCTGAAAGGATGTCATTCAGAGAAAGCGGAGAGGAAGGACACAAGTCATTGAGCCACAACATCGCCGGCTTGTACTTTTCGATAAACTTTCTGGAGAGCAAACCGGTTCCGCAGCCGACCTCCAACACTTTTCCACAGCGCAAACGTCCTTCAGGGAGGGCGGCAAGCATTTCTATAAGACGATCTGCACACTTTTCCTGAATGCGGGCTGCGGACTGATATGTCGGCATCGCTTTTGAGAATCTCTTCATTATCGTGTTTTTATCTACCATTTTACACTACCCCTTTAACTGTGGTTCCGATGAGCATATTTCATCGAAAAGCTTTGCTGAATAATGGGCTCCATCCCTTAATCCCACTGGAACATTTTCTTTCTCCCAGGCACGAATTTGATTCGCAGTCGGAAAAATAAGGTCTTCCTCGCATACATAAGCCCGCCTCCAAAGGAAATCGCTCCCACAACCTTCTGAAACCATATTCCTGATTGCCGCCAACTCTTCCCTCAGGTCATCCACATTCCTGTCCGGCATCCTTGACTCGAAAATGGCAAGATCCGCCCCGCACATCCTGCGGCGGAACTTGTAGAGCACCATCGGTGACATTTTGTCGAGAGTGGCATCGAATACCGCCGTGGGAATGCCATATAAATCATCTATTGGTGTTGGTGTTCCACCTATCGCAACGGCATCGGTAATCCTTCCAACAAATCCCTGATGCTCAATATATTTATTATCTTCGTAATCTCTCGCAAACCCATTGAAAACCTGACCTGCGCCCCAGACACCCATCGACCAGGCAACCAGTTTTATGTCCTCATAGCCTTCAAGAAGGGAGAAATCAAAAGAGCAATCTTTATAATCATAGCAGAAAAGACAATCACGTCCACATCCTTCAACACTGTCCCTGAAGAGTTTGGGAGCACTTCCCCACCCTCCAAATAACAGCAGCAGCGCCTTGGTTCCGTTCTTTTTCAAAAACTCCTGTTTCATTCCCTAATTCAGAAAATATATTAC
>JBJEBO010000501.1:0-6012 GCA_051870155.1 Candidatus Cryptobacteroides sp. | reverse complement strand
CATAGACATTCATCGATGTGTTGTCTTTGAAAGAGAGTGAACTGCAACCGACATTCAGCAGGACTCCGGTCATCGGAATAAGTGGGAACTCAAATTCTCCTGAAGCCACAGAACCCCTGAAAGGCAGAATTGAATTATCCTTGTCCTCCTTTTTCCCGAGAATCAGACGGCGTCCGCATTTCAGGTCGCCTCCCCAGTATTTGTGGTGGAAGTCATATTCGAATTTGTCCAGGTGCCATCCGTCCTTGATATATTTGTCCTTGAAAATCAGTCCGGTAAGATAATATCCGAGATGGATGCTTCCAATTCCGATGGCTGCACCGGCGACAACATCGCTCATCCAATGTTTATTGTTGAGGATTCGTGATGCCCCTACGAAAGATGCAAGACTATAGCCGCAAATGCTTATCCAAGGATATTTCCATCCATATTCCTTATGGAGTAAAGTCGCTGTCATAAAGGATGTTGCGGTGTGTCCTGACGGGAAAGAGTTGTTTGCGGAGCCGTCCGGGCGTTCCCTTTTGACTGTATATTTCAGACCATTTACCACTCCTGCCATAATTGCGGTGGAAAACGCCGAAGACACCGCAAACCTTCCGAACCCCGTGTAACCCTCTACTCCGAAAGCCTTCATCCCAAGCACCACGACAGCAGGGGTGTATTGGAGATAATCATCGTATGAATGGCGGAAGGTGGGAAGCCCGTTGTCGCGCATCGCAAGGAAATCAGTGTCAATCGAAAGCCGTGTGGCGGTTTCGTTATAAGCTATCTGTCCCGATGCTTCAGTGGCGCAGAGCACGGGCAGGAATATTGCAAGCAGGGCGGTCAGGCAGAAATGTTTCATAAAACGGAAATAGGAAGTTTCGCAAATGCGAATTATATAATTCGCAAAATTAACTTAAATTTGCGAATTATCACAAGATTACATAAAGGTATATGAGAATCGCATTGGACGGGGCAAGGGCGGCCACACATCGAGAGGGACTTGGCAACTATGGCAGGTTTGTCATCAGGAGCCTCGCTACTCATTATCCTGACTGCCAGATAGATGTGTATGTTCCGAATCTACATAAGGAAGACTCTCTTCTTTCCGATGTTGCCTCATTTCCCAATGTGAAGATAATCTGTCCGAAGAATCCCATTTATGTCTATATTCCGTGGTTGTGGCGGGAAATAGGTGTCCCCTTGGCTATAAAAAGGTCGCACGCAGACATTTTCCACGGGCTTTCAAATGTCTTGCCCTATCTGATGGGCAAGGTGAAAGGATGCAGGTTCGTCGTGACAATACACGATCTTATATTTGTCTCATTTCCTTATTCATATACTTGGCTCCAGCGCCACCGCTACAATTTCACCAATAGACGTGCATGTCGGAAAGCTGACCGTATTGTAGCTGTGAGTGAGTTCACTGCCAGAGAGATAGTCAAATATTATTTCATCCCAAAGGACAAGATTTCAGTGATTTATCAAGGTTGTGAAAGCCTTTTTTCCGAACCTTGTTCGGAAGGGTTCAAAGACCTTGTGCGCCATCATTACAGCCTCCCGAATCGTTATATCCTGACAGAGGGCACTTTGCACGAAAGGAAGAATGTGGAGCTTGCCGTGCGGGCATTGCCTTCCATCGACCCTGAAATATCTCTTGTGATGGTGGGTCGGAAGAAAAAATATGCGGAGAAGGTTCTCGAAGTAGCAAAAGAATGTGGTGTGCTGTCGCGTATCCTCATTCTTGACAATGTGTCCCATAAGGAACTTCCCGCAATTTTCCAGATGGCTGAGGCGTTCGTCTTTCCTTCCAAGATAGAAGGTTTCGGAATACCGGTGCTTGAGGCAATGAATAGCCACATACCTGTTTTGACCGCAACGGGTTCCTCTCTTGAAGAGGCCGGGGGAGAAGCCGCAATCTATGTGGACCCGGAAAATTTGGATGAGTTTGCCTCCAAATTAAATGAATTGCTTGACAATGAGGCGCTACGGACCGAGAAGATTGAAAAGGGCTGCCATCAGGCTTCATCGGAAAAATTCTCCGAAAAGGCTATGGCTGAATCTCTTATGTCTTTATATCAGTCTCTTACATAAGTAAATACGATTTCCTCATCACTTTCAACCCCAGGGGAAATCATACTCATTGCCCCGTGAACGCAAGTGTTGCCACGCTTATTCTCACATCCCGGTCATAGACGGTCCTCAATGCCCTGAAGCATTCTCCTGCCGTGGCCCCTGTCGTGAACACATCATCCACCAAAAGGATATGCCTGTAATTCTTATGGGGTCCATCTCTCATTGCAAAGGCTCCGTTTACATTCTTTTTCTTTGCCTCAGTGTCAAGAAGAGTCTGTGTCTTGGTCTTCTTTTTTCGGACAAGCAACTTCCCGTCAGCAGGCACTCCCATTACCTGCGCCATTTTTTCTGCAATCACAGCCGCCTGATTATAACCTCGTTTTATCAGTTTTGTCCAATGTAAGGGA
This sequence comes from Candidatus Cryptobacteroides sp., assembly GCA_051870155.1. Taxonomy (GTDB): domain Bacteria; phylum Bacteroidota; class Bacteroidia; order Bacteroidales; family UBA932; genus Cryptobacteroides. Next base: position 3,547 of record JBJEBO010000501.1, on the reverse strand, counting down.
ACCGGCACAATGACATCTATATCCCTGAAATGCTCCGCAGACCGGATTTCCCTTGCGAGCATCGTGCCTAAATATCTTCCTATCTCCCTGTCGTTCTTATATTTGAGGCGATGGAGCACATCTCTGAATGATCCTTCGGTATCATAATGGAACAATGCTGCGGAGTATGCGTATGCCTCCCGTCCGCTGTTGTTGTCATCCGGAGGCATCTGCTGCTCTATAATTGCATTGAAATGGTCTGCCATAGGATTCCTCTCCCTCTTCCAATAATATGTAAGAGGCAGTTCTGCAAGGCAATTCAGGCAAAGATGCTTCTCTGAAGGGAAAAGCTCTCTGGAGCATCTTGTGCATTGTCTTGGAAACAGGAGGTCCGCCAGGCATTGGAGAATGTATCGCAAAGTCATTTTTTCTTTGCAAGTTAGGCATTGATTTCCAAACGGACCTTTGAAAAAAGAAATTTCTTTTCAAAAAAGATAAAAACTTCGTACCTTGCAAAGTTGTTTTCGGATGAAAATTGCAAAAAGTATTAAAACAACATAGAAAACGGAAAATAATGAGCGAAATACGTAATCAGAATCTTTGGCCGGACGGCCGTTTGAAAATTGACTGGGTAAGACACAATATGCCATTGCTCAATATGCTTGAAGAGCAATTCAGCAAGGAAAAGCCATTCAAGGGACTCAAAATCGCCCTCTCTGTCCATCTTGAGGCAAAGACGGCATATCTTTGTGAAGTGCTTGCGGCAGGCGGGGCGGAAATGTATGTGACTGGAAGTAATCCGCTTTCCACCCAGGATGATGTTGCAGCGGCTCTTGTCCACGCCGGACTGAATGTATTTGCCTGGTATGGCGCCACTCCGGAGGAATATGAAAGCCACATAAGGAAGGTTCTGGAAGTCGGACCGAATATCATAGTTGACGATGGGGGAGACCTTGTGTCATTGATGCATTCAGATTATCAGCATCTTATCCCTGGAGTGATCGGCGGATGCGAGGAAACCACAACCGGAATCCTTCGTCTTCAGGCTCTCAACAGGGCAGGAAAGCTGATGTTCCCGATGATGTTGGTGAACAATGCCGACTGCAAGCATCTTTTCGATAATAGATATGGCACAGGACAGTCCGTTTGGGATGGAATCAATCGAACCACAAATTTGATTGTTGCAGGGAAAAATGTTGTTGTTGCAGGATATGGCTGGTGTGGAAAAGGTGTGGCTATGAGGGCAAAGGGACTCGGAGCGGAAGTTATTGTCACAGAGGTGGATCCAATCAAGGCTATGGAAGCCGTAATGGATGGTTTCAAGGTGATGAAAATGCGTCAGGCGGCTCCGCTCGGAGATTTCTTCGTGACAGTGACAGGTTGCGACAAGGTGATAACCGAAGAGGATTTCGCTCTTATGAAAGACGGTGCGATCTGCTGCAACGCTGGTCATTTTGATTGCGAGGTGGATGTGGCTGCACTCAAGAAGATTGCAGTCAGCGAGACTCCTGCAAGAAAGAATATTGTAGGATACACTCTTGAGAACGGTCGCAGGATCTATGTAATTGCGGAAGGTCGTCTTGTGAATCTTGCCGCAGGAGACGGACATCCTGCTGAAATTATGGATATGTCGTTCGCCATCCAGGCGATGAGTGCCCGCTATCTTGTCCTGAACAGGGAGAAGATTAGCCGTGAGTCTGGCAAGATGCTCAGCGATGTGCCTCGTGAAATCGACCTTGAGGTTGCCTCAAAGAAATTGGCCGCCTGGGGCTGTGAAATCGACGTCCTCACCCCCGAACAGCATCAGTATCTCTACGGTAATTAAATCAAAATTAAATCAATAGTGATATTTTACTATAGCATTCTTTTTTGCAATTTGTGCTGTCAGCTTAAGTCCTTTTGATGTGTTTAAGATTTTTCCTTTAGATATTGGACTTCTTGACGCAATGGCTGATGTACCAGCATCTCAATTATTAGTTGGAAACAATTGCTTCACAGAGTTCAAGGGTGCATTCACAGAGCGTTATCTTGATGACCTCTTATTCCCTGTAATATTGTTCCAAAGGTAGAATAAAGACATTTGTTGCATAGAATTGGCTTTTTGTTTCAGAGAATCACATTCTGACGAGTTAAATTTGTAACATCAGGAGCCCATATATTTATAACCACAGAATTAATGGATATGAAAAAGACTTTGCTTTGTTTTGTCGCTTTTTTTATGTGCGTTTGCTTATACGCACAGGCGGAATTGGTATCGCCGGAAATTAATGACGATAACACTGTTACATTTCGTATTCGTGCACCGAAAGCCGTCCGTGTTCAGGTGGCTGGAGACTTTGCTGAAAAACCTGTTGATCTTAAGGAAGGAGAAAACGGCGTTTGGGAGTACACTACCGAGGCTTTGGAGCCGGAGTTTTATAGTTATCAGTTCATCGTTGACGGCTTGAGGATTTCTGACCCCAATAATGTCTATTCCACCCGCAATGTGGCTAAAATTTCCAATGTCTTCATAGTAGGTGGAGGACGTGCCGACTATTATGCAGTGAATAATGTGCCTCACGGAAATGTTTCCAAAGTATGGTACCATAGTGATGCCTTGAATAAAGACAGGAGGATGACTGTTTATACACCTGCCGGATATGACTCAAACTCCAGGAAACGTTATCCTGTGTTTTACCTGCTTCACGGAATGGGAGGAGATGAAAATGCCTGGTCAGACCTTGGTCGGGCTGTACAGATTTTGGACAATCTGATTGCGGAAGGAAAAGCGGAGCCGATGATTGTCGTGATGCCTAACGGGAATGTCGTGCAGGATGCCGCACCTGGTGAAGGTCCAGATGGATATAAAGCCAGAATTCGTAAACTTCCGGGAAATATGGAAGGTACTTTCGAGTCTGTTTTTCCTGAAATTATTAATTACATCGACAGGAATTACCGCACTCTTGCCAATAAGAACAACCGCGCCGTTGCAGGTCTGTCAATGGGAGGCTTCCACTCTCTGCATATCTCAAAACAATATCCGGATATGTTCAATTATGTGGGATTGTTTTCTGCTGCAATCCGACCTAAAGATTCTGTTTCATCTCCCGTTTATGATGATTTTGAAGAAAAGCTTGAGCTGCAGTTCTCAAAAAAAACGGCTTTGTATTGGATAGGCATCGGTAAGACGGATTTCTTGTATGAGGCCAATGTCGAATATCGCAGATTGCTAGATGAAAAGGGGTATCCTTATACATATTATGAATCTGAGGGAGGACATAACTGGAGGAATTGGCGTGTATATCTGACCGAATTCGTGCCGAAATTGTTTAAATGACTCTTACATAGATTTCTTGGCTATTGCAACTTTATCTGGATTTCCAAAAAAATCGTTCAAGTCCTAATTCCCGCAATCGAAGGATTCCTTTTATGATTGGATGACAGCTGGTGAGATGTATAATGTCAAAAGTGTTATCTTTGCATTCCCAAACAAACAATAACCGATGGATATGAAACGACTGATAGCGGCATTGGCGGGAATATCGATAATGTTTTTTGCCGGATGTGCAGGAGACAAGGCGACAAAGGA
>JBJEBO010000500.1:0-6013 GCA_051870155.1 Candidatus Cryptobacteroides sp. | reverse complement strand
TATATCTGGTTTTTGTCTGCGACTACAGTCCTTATCTGTCGCGTGAGCGCAAATCCCATATTGGGATACTCATAGTCGTTTATGAAGTCTTCATAGCACGAACTGAAGCAGACAAGCATTGTCACAAAGCATATAGATTTGATAATTGTTTTCATATTTCTATCATTAATATCCGATATTGTTTATCATATTTGGATTCTTCAGTGTCTCGTTGTATGGAACAGGGAGATAATAATATCTGACATCATTCAAATCCCTTTTCTCAACCTCTTTGACAGTATAAATCAGATTCCCTTCTGAATCTTTCTCCACTTTCATTCCTTTCACCGTCTCGTCAAGAGGAAGGAGACGTCTGCGCAAATCCCAGAAACGGACGTTCTCGAATGCCAGTTCGAGCCTTCTCTCATTGAGGATCAAGCTAGTAAAACTCTCTTTGTCCGATTTCACCGTCTCGATGTATTCGTCATTGACGATGCCGCCTGATTTCTTCCTTATGGTTCTCATTATGTCATAAGCTGACCATTTGAGCGGATTTCCCTCTTTGTCTGTTCCCTTAACTTCGGGACCCCAGGCTTCGTTCGAAGCTTCAGCAAGATCGAGGAACATTTCAGCAATCCTCATTGAAGGATAGAAATGCTTTGATTTTGATGTCGCGAGAGGCTCAAGCAGATTGGCTTTGGAAGAGAGGTGCTTGCGCAGATAATATCCGCTTCTGCTGCCGGACTGCCCGTTACTCATAAAGCTTTCGGAATCCTTTCCTCCCGGGGTAACATCAATGACAGAATCGGAATTCCCGAATTTGTCTCCGTGGTGGTAAACGGTGAATGCGAGCCTGTCGTCTCTACCGTTATATGGATCTTTTGAGTCATAGCCGGATTCTGGAGCTGTGATTGGGAAACCGTTGGCCTTCATCGGATAGGCATCTACGAGGTTTTGTGAAGGAACAGAGAGGCATTTCCCATAGTAGAATGGAGGAAAATGTCTGGTTTCAAGATTGTTGGCTTCATAATAATATCGGAATACGAAATGCTTCGGAGTGGCGGCGTTGTCGCCAAGGTCCGCCAGGTCCGTCAGTTTGAGGGCGGTGTAATCAGTATTCCCACTCAGGTCGATTACTTTTGCTGCCTGAATCGCGGCTCTTTCCCATTTCTGCTTGTATGCGGAAGCATCAACTACTGTGTAGTCATATCCATTGTTTAGAATGACAATGTCTTGAGGCTGGTATGCAGGACAGGCTGCGAGGAAAAGCACACGCGCTTTGACGAATTCCGCCATAAGGGAAGTGGCCCTGCCTACATAATCTCCGGATGCAGCAGCAGGAAGATAGAGAGCTGCGCTATCGAGGTCTTCACAGATTTGCCCGACACATTCCTCGTATGTATTCCTTTTCATCCAAGTGTCTGCACCGCTTTCTTCCGGATCAATGAATTCAGTCGTGATAGGGTAGCCGAGAGCCTGTCCGTCAGCTGTCCTTCCTCCGTGATATTGAAGGAGATATGCTCCCCACCATCCACGCAGGAATAGGGCTTCTGCCTTCAAACTCTTTTTTATGGAAGCATCTTCATCCGGATCGCTTGCGAACTGGGTTTTCTCAGTCAGCCCTTTTTCGAGGAACTGGTTAAGATTCTGGAACTGCTCATAAACCGAAGACCATACGGAAAGCGGGCAGTTGGACGCAGTGTATTGTCCGAGAGCCATCCTGTATATTCCGGCCTCGAAGGAATTGGTAAGTGCATTGTCAGTCGCAACATCCAAAAAGTTGTTATTGTAGGTATCCGGACGGTTTGGAATGGAATTGTATGAGTCATACAGGATTCCGCGGACCATTTCCGGAATTGTCCACATCTGCTCATCGTCCACCATACCCTCTTCCTTCGGCTCGAACATATTGTCGCAGGACGCGAGCAGGGTGGTCAGAAGCATTGCTGATATAATAATTCTTGATTTCATTTTCGATATCATAATTTAAGCAATTAGAATGAGAATGTCAGACCTGCTGTTATGGTCATATATGCCGGATATGTCGTGAGTCCTGCATCCGGAGTTTCCGGATCGACCTCCTTGACTGCGGAAAGAACGCAAAGATTGGTTCCACGGACAAAGAATTTCATCTGTCTGAGGGCATTGTCGAGTTTCCTGTTTTTCCAGGTATAGCTCAATTCGACGTTTTTCAACCTGAGGAAGCTTGCATCGGCAATCCAGAAATCTGAATTCTGATAGGAGTTGGTGCCGGATGTAGTTGTAAGACGCGGAAGTGTGCCATCCGGGTTGTTGGTCGGGTGATACCTGTTCAGAGCCTGAACTGAATACGAGTCTGTTCCGGTATTCCACCAATAGCCGTTATTAAGTAGCATACTTGCCCCGGTCTCGGCTGTGGCGAGGGCATATAAGCCGAATCCTTTGTAATTGAGATTGATGTTGAGTCCCCATACCGTCACAGGGAATCTTTGTCCAAGATAAGTCTTGTCCCTGTCGTCAATTTGGGAATCTCCGTTCTGGTCCTTATATGCTATGTCTCCAATAGTATAGTCACCGTAATTCTGTTTTGCGTGTGATTCAAGATCAACATCCCTTCCGAAAAGACCTTCAGATTCGAGCCCGAAAATGCCGCTTGTCGGTCTGCCCACAGTTTTTCGGTAGTCCTCGGTGGCCTCGATTTCATTCGTGCGGATTATCTTGTTCTGAGAATAGGTGAAATTAAGTCCGATGCCGTAAGTGAAATCACCTCCTGCTACAGTGTCATTCCAATTCAACCCGAGATCCACACCGTGGTTGCGCACATCTGTGGTATTGGCTGACATTACATACTGTCCTACAACTGAACTGTATTTGCTGCTCAGGGAAGTGATTCCACCTTTTCTCATTTCGTGGAAATAATTCACTTCGGCTGCAAGTCTGTTCCTGAATGCCATAAACTCAAGTCCTACATTGAACTCTTCAGATGTAATCCATCCTATGTCGGGATTTCCATAAATATTGAGCGCAGTCCTGTAATTGAGAGGGGCACTGCCGAATTCTCCGAGGGCGTAATTGCCGGGATAGCTCCAGGTCGTGTCATATAGGAGATAATCGCTGTTTGGGTCATATCCTACACGTCCGGCACTTGCCTTGATTTTTACATAAGGGTCCATACTTGCAATCCATCCCAAAGAGAGGGCCGGAGTGAAAAGATAGCGGTGGTTCCAGTTGAACTGATTGCTTCCCATCATTCCGAGCACGAGCTCAGCGAAAAATCTCGAATTATAGGAATAATTGAACCTTGCTGTCGTGTTGGTGGTCACGCAGTCCTGATTCTTGCCGACTGCCTTGTCCATATAATACCTGAAGGCTACTGTTCCGGAAATCTCGTTCTTCCCGAAAATCCTTTTGTAGGCGACATCGGCATTGAATCCCATTGTGCGTTTTGTCGTTTGGCTATTGATGTTGATATTGTCGTTGTCATTGAGCTTCCTCACCTGCTGAATCCTGTAATCCTGCACACCTTCTGCATTGATGTAAGGGTCAATTGCATAGGTGGCGTGATTCTTCGATAGTGTGGAGTTTATGGAACTGTAGTTGTCAAGTGTGAAGAAAGCATCTGCCGTAAGCCCTGGCACATATTTGTTGAAATCGAATTTGAGACCGAGGTCAACCTGACTTGTCATCGCCTGATTGAGGGAATATCCGCCGTATTGCATATCGTCCAGGATGTTGGCATTGTTCTGAATGCTTCCTCCGAAGAATGGAACCCCGTTCTTGTTCGGATCGATGCCGAGTACATCTGCGGAAATTGTCAAAGGATATTCGTTAGGTCTCAGGGTTGAGATGCAGGAATATAACTCATTCTCCTTCAGTCCGCCGAATTTTTTGAATTCCATCTTTGCTGCGACATCCGCCACAGCGGTGATGAAATCATTGATTTTGATATCGAGGTTTCCGCGGACATTGAGTCTGTTGAGGTTAGTTTTCTGTCCTACGGATTCAATTCCCGAACCTCCGGTATATCCTACGACCAAGGCATATTGCATAGTCTTGTTTCCTCCGCTGAATTCCGCATTTGCTTTTCTGTACATCCTTAGGCTGTTGGCAAAACGGGAATACCAGTTGTTATCCGGATGATAAAGATCGTTCTCACCGGTAGAATTGCGATAACCTTCTAACTGGCTGTCAGAGTAATATGGTGCGAGACCATCATTCTGACGTGCTTCATTGAATAGGGTCGCATAGTCGTATGCTCCGAGAAATTCAGGAGTTCTGGTACTTGGGCTGATTCCGTATTCTGCGGTGACGCGGATTGACCTCTTGTATGCCTCGCCCCTTTTGGTGTTGATGAGTACGACCCCGTTGGCTGCGCGAGGACCATACAGGGCTTTCGCTGGAGCATCTTTGAGAATCTGCACCGAGGCAATTTCTTCTGCATTAATATCATCGATGGACCTTTCCATACCATCCACTACTACTATTGCCGCCGTTCCGGATGCGTGGAGCCCGCGCACATAGAAGGATGCACTGTTTTTGCCAAGACCGCCGCTGTTGCTACGGACAATCAGTCCGGCAGCCTGACCTTGGAAGGCATTTGTGAGATTCAGGTCAGGATATTTAAGAAGATTATCTGTGTCAATTACAGAAATCGCCTGTGTATTTGCGAGAGAAGTCACTGACGGACCGTCCATACGCACCAATCTGTCCTGATTCCCTTCGAGGAATCCTTCAGACTGAAGTTCAATTTCAGAAGGGACGGCACCCGCCTTGAGGTCGAGGACATAGTCCTTGAATCCTTCGGCTTCAATCAGGATGATTCCATCTGGTTTTGACGGAATCTTGAACTCACCGTTCGCATCCGTATATCTCAGGACAGCCCCCTCGCTTGCCCTTACGAAGGCTTTTGAGACGGGATTCCCTTCACTGTCAATTATGCGTGAAGAAATATTTATGTTTTTTCTTCCCTGACGCTTTTGGGCATAGACCTCATCATTGCCAAAACAAATGAGGACCAGGCTCAACATAGTGATATATAAAAATTTTCTCATATTTCTTGGGATTTGGGATTACCATCCTGGGTTCTGTTTGAGGTTTTTCTGCGATGACACCGATGCTCCTGAGAATGGATACCAATAGTGTTTTGTCGTATAGTTCCTCACTTCAACTGTATTAGTGGTGTTCTCCCACTTAAAAGTCAGTCCTGCCTGAATCTGAGCCTTCGTAGGATTCTCTCCCTGCTCGCAGGTCCATTCTGTATTAGTCAGATTGTAGGTATTAGGGAAAAGCTCATCGAAAAGCATCCAGCGGCGGATGTCCTCCCATCTGTGGTTCTCGAACATCAGTTCCACCGTACGTTCCCTCCTGTAAGTCTCGCGGAAGGTGGCTGGTGTTGCGTAGTCATCCACGATAGGTGTGACTCCAACTCTTGCCCTGACTTTGTCCAAGGCTTCCTTGGCAGACATTGTGAATCCGGCAGGTCTTGTCATAGCATCTCCTGTTGCCTCGAAAAGTGCCTCTGCATAGTTGAGATACATTTCGGTAACACGGATATAGAAGCTGAGGAATCTCTTCTTATCGAATCCCTGGTTGTTGTTCATCAGGTTGTCTGCACCTTCCCAGATATATTTGCGACAAAGGTATCCTGTGAACTGCTGGACCTTGCTCAGGTTACCGGTGTAGAATTTATTGTAACCAGCTCCTCCTTTCCAGGATGTGACGACATAGTCCGCATTGTTGGTCAGCGCCCAGTGATCTCCAGGAAGAAGGATGTTGTTGTACATACGGGGGTCACGGTCTTTCATCGCCTCCCATTGACCTTCGATATAGCCGGAACGAGGGTCTGAAATTGGATAATAGTTGCCGTCAGGTCCTTTCCTTTCGTAATATTCGACAATATTTGCCGTAGGCATTCCGAATCCTTGGGCCGCAGCGGCTGATTTGCTGTCCCATTCCGGCCAGTTCCACCAAGTACGGATAGTTACGATCTGATTGGCTGTATTCCTGCACCACCAAAGATATTCTTCGTGCTGGTTTTTGGTTACCGGCTCAAAAC